>CALKXN010000194.1 GCA_938003555.1 uncultured Robiginitomaculum sp.
AGACATAACCGAACAAGAAAATAGTCGCATTCTATTCAAAATGGGCCTTGAACTGGGCTCCTCAGGGTTTTGGTCCTTAAATTTTGAAACCGGAAAGTATCGCTTCTCGGAATATATATCAGAGAGACTTACAGAGAAAGAGCTTGCCCGTATTCACCGTAAGGGACTTTTTGCAATTATTCATCCGGATGATCTCCCCAAGATTATGGATATTTGGGGGAAAAGCCTAACAAAAAACGAAAAAATAGAGTTCACATTCCGCGTTATACTCGAAAAGCACGGAGAGATGCACTTGCGCAATGTCGGCGCGACGCAAATTGATCAAAATGGTAAAAAAATTGGCTTCACCGCATTTGTCACTGATATTACCGATGATGTAAACACACAACGCAAGCTCATTGCTGCGACTGAGGCCTCCGCCACAAAGAGCCGTTTCCTGGCGCAAATGTCCCACGAAATTAAAACGCCCCTCAATGCAATCATTGGCATGAGCGATGCAATGCTCGATGACACTCTGCCGGCAGAGGCAAAAGAAGCATTAAAATATATTCTGGACTCAGCCGAGGGTTTAGACAGTCTTCTCTCCAACACACTTGATCATGCCCGCATGAATTCACAAGATACCCAGGCCGAAAAAGAAGATACAAATATCATTGGGGTTCTTCGCAGTATGAAACGAAGTTGGGACGCCAAGGCAAAGCAAAACAATGTTACACTTACGCTCAAACTCTCCTCAAATTTACCTGAAACCGTCAGCTTAGACCTGCACCGCACAAAACAGACCCTGAACAATCTCATTTCCAATGCGATAAAGTTTGCGGCCAACGGTAACGTCATCATTGGCGCAACAGTAAAAGATGATGCCGTCTGTTTGATTGTCAAAGATGATGGCATCGGCATGGAACAAAGTTCTTTAAACACATTATTTGATCCCTTTGTCCAAGGCGACAATACAATTAAACGCCGATTTGGCGGCACAGGCCTTGGAATGTCGATTGTCAAACAGCTTGTCGACATTATGGATGGCGAGATTAAAGTTCAAAGTAAACTCGGCAAAGGCACTGCATTTGTTGTCAGCCTTCCGCTACATGAAGAACGCGTCGCCGAACCGCAAAGCACAATAGAAGATACGGCGCGCGTCGCAGTTGAGCCTGCTCTAGCGCCGGCGCCTGCAGAATCTATATCAGACATCGAACCAACAGCCCCTGCCCCTCTTCCTGAGCCAGTTGCCCAAGTCACCGTGACCGCTGGAAAGCTACCTTTTGATGGAAAAGACTTATTTACAGGTCTGCGCGTGCTGTGTGTAGAGGACAATTATGTCAACCAGGTCCTCGTCAAAAAACTCTTGGAGCAAAGCATCGGATCACTAACATTTGCCAATAATGGTCAAGAAGCGTTGGATATACTCTATACCCAAGCTTTTGATGTAATATTGATGGATATTCACATGCCCGTCAAAGACGGCATTGAAACAACCATCGCCATTCGTAATAGCGAACAAGATTGGGCCGATGTTGTCATTATTGCCCTAACCGCAGATCCTGATTATCAACAGCTTCGAATTTGTAGAAATATTGGCATGGACGGGACACTTGGCAAACCCGTCAAGCGCCGTGAAATTATGAAAGTCATCGAAGATGTCCTTCTAAGCTCTGATAATCACGCTAAAAATAAGGCCGCCGCTTAGGCGCCTTACTCTTCTTGGGGCTCTCTCTGACTCAAAAAGTCATAGAAGCGCTTTGGCATATTTTTATTGCGGCGAATTTCGTGCTCAAGGCACCCCTGCAATTCATGCGGGAAAACCGTCCAGTCATCTGTTACGTGCACGTAAAAATCGGGGATGCGCGATGTTTGGTTGCGCTTTGGTTTAAAGTAAACAGTCGCCACACATATATCAGTTGGCATATTTAGGCGGCAACGCTCTTCTAACTCCCCAATGATCGCGTCAACGCTTCGGCCAGTGTCAAAAATATCGTCGATAATTAAAAGCTGATCCTTAGCTTCAATAGTATCGACGACATGTTGAAGTCCCATGATTTTCACATCTGTCGCTTGTCTCATAGCGCCATCATATGATGAGGTACGAATAGAGAAATGATCTGTCGGACAATTCAGCATGTCCAGAATCTCTTGAACCGCGATACCCACCGGGGCCCCGCCTCGCCACACGCCAATAATGAATGTTGGCCGATATCCACTTTCAAACACGCGAAGCCCAAGCTCGAAGGAATCTTTGAGAAGGCTCTCAGCGCTGACAAAGTGTTTTTTCATGAGTATTCTAGCCTAACAAATTCTATTTTGCCGCGGCAGGAGGGTTGATATGTTGCTCGCGCCAATGTTTTCGGCATAGCGTAATATACCGCTCATTTCCGCCGACCTCAATTTGCTCACCTGTCGTCACAGCCTTACCGTCTCCATCCACACGCATATTCATTGTCGCTTTTTTACCGCACCAACACAGCGTCCGAATCTCGCGAATATCATCCGCAATAGCGAGCAAAGCGGCACTCCCCGGGAATAAATTACCTTGAAAATCAGTCCGAAGGCCATAGCACATGATCGGGATACGGTGATCATCGCTCACCCGTGACAATTGCCAGACTTGATCGTGGGTCAAAAACTGCGCCTCATCCAGCAACACGCAATTTATAGGCTTTGAGGCATGGGACGCCAAAATATGCGCCTCTAAATCATCCTCAGCGGTGAACAGATCCGCTTTCGCCTCTAATCCGATACGGGAGGATATTTGCTCGAACTTTTCGTCTCGGTCATCCAGAGCAGGCTTTAGTAGCAAAGTATGCATGCCGCGTTCAAAATAATTGTACGAAGATTGCAGCAAAATCGTAGACTTACCGGCATTCATGGCCGAAAAATTGAAATAAAGCTTGGCCATTTTGATCCGCTGTTTTGATGTTAATAGCTTCTCTACTGGGAGTCGCATCAATTCAGCAATAGCCAAACACTATGGATAAGGGGCGCACGTTACTGGCCTCATATTAGCAAATTATTGTTCTTTTCTTGTCATAATATGGGATGGCTATGGGACGCTGTGGGAACAACATGACAGACACAAAACACATTGCATCTTTTGAAGTGCAATCTAACAAAAATGAAAATAACCCTTACAACACAGTGGCATCGCTTATTCATACGATTAGTGAAGCATTTGGCAAAGGCGTTATAATCTTCGACACGGATTTGAATGTCGTGACGCATAATGCGGCCGCCTTAAAGCACTCTGATTTGCCGCGGGATTTATATAAAACGGGACGTTCAGGTAAGGCTATAATCGACTTCGCCACGAAAAGGGGTGATTTTGGTCCCAATGTAGATGCTGAAACACATTGGAACACTATTTTAGAAATGGCTGCAAAACGCGAACTAAATTCTGAAACGGTTCGACGGACCTGCCCCGATGGACGGGTTATTCAAACACGGCGCCTTTTTTGCCGAGATGGTAGCATTATTGTTCTCTCGGAAGACTTAACTGAAACAATTCAAAAAGAACAACTTCTTGACTTAGCTTTAGGCGGGGGTGCCGGATATTGGAATTACTCCCTGAAAACAGGTAAGTTTAAATTTAGCGACTCCATTCTTGAGAGACTGTCAGAGGACGAACTCAAACACATTGAGGATGAAGGAATATGGTCATTAACTCATCCTGACGACCTCAATAAAGCGCGGGCGAATTGGTCCAACGCATTTAAAACAGCGGAAACAATGGACTTTTCCTATCGGCTTGTACTCGATAAAAGCGGCGTTGTTTATCAGCGTGTCATTGGCATTCCAATGTTTTCGGGAGATGGCAGGATAGTTGGCGTGACCTGCTTTGTAACAGATCAAACAGAAGACCGAGCTTCGATTCAAGCCCTTAGGCGCAGAGCGCAAGATGCAGAACGCGCAGTTAAAACTCAAAACCGCCATATTGCCAATATGAGTCACGAAATCCGGACCCCCATGAACGGTGTGTTAGGCATGACGGAAGCCCTTCTTCAAAACGATAAAGCCAACGACATCACCGATGAATTAACAATCATTCGCGACAGCGCAAATATGCTCCTAAAATTAATGGATGACACTTTAGATCATGCGAAAATGTCTGCTGATAAATTGAAAATTATACCCGAATTGTCGGTTCCAAGAAAGATTCTCAAAAATGTAAAAGCTTTATGGGCTGAAAAAGCTGGAGTTAACAACACAGAGCTCAATTTAGCGGTTCTGGACAAGGTGCCTGAGACGCTTATTATTGATCCGTTACGGTATCAACAGTGCCTCAACAATCTACTTTCAAACGCCGTAAAATTTACTGAAAATGGCAAGATCGACATTATTTCTACAATTGTTGATCGTGGTGGAAGACCCTTTTTTGTGACTGCAATTCGCGACACAGGCATTGGAATGACCCCGGAACAACTCGCTGATGTTTTCACCCCATTTCAACAAGCAACAGATCATACGACAGCACAATATGGTGGAACAGGCCTAGGCATGTCGATTGTAAAACAACTTGCAGGATTGATGGGCGGAAAAATCACGGCAAAAAGTGAGCAAGGCAAAGGCACAACCTTCGCGCTCACATTACCGCTCAAGCGCCGCGAAGAAGAACGCCGCGTATTGCCGAGGGCAACGCAAGTGCGCCGAGAATCGACAAGTGATTTAGCCAAACCCGTTGCCCCCGCGCGAAAAACCTCAAATATTTTTGATGAGGGGCCAAAAGAATTTGACCTCAGCAAATTGACCGTTCTGGTGGCTGAAGACAATCAGATCAACCAGCTCGTCGTGCGTTCATTACTCGAACCGCGTATTGCAGAAATTGTCATCGTAGATAACGGTCAAGAAGCTATTGATGTTCTACAAAACCGCCATATCGACGTTATCCTTATGGATATTCACATGCCGATTATGGACGGAATTGAAGCCACGATCGCTATTCGAAACAGTGAAAGCGATTGGGCTAACACTAAGATCATTGCTCTCACCGCTGATCCTGAATATCAGCAAGTTCGTATATGTAGAAATATTGGAATGAATCACGCCTTGCCTAAACCGCTTAATTTTACCGACTTGATCGCCGCTCTTGAAACTGTCTTCAAAAATGAAGAGCAACCAGCCCTACAAATCGCGTAACGATAAAACGCTTTCACCTAAGCTTGTCTGTGACTATGACTTAAGGATGAAACCATATCCTCTGCTCTGTTGCACCGCCCTCGCCGTCGCCGCATTCTCTTTGACAGCCTGCTCCCCTTCAACTTCGGATACGGATGAAAAACTGCCTGTCGCAGATTTATATATTACTGCCGACGGCATTTATTCCGGCCATTCGAACTTGAGCGATTTAAAAGATATTGCAGTTTTAGACGGAAAAATTATCTGCGTCAGTGATACCCTGTCCTGCGCGGGCCATAAGCGCGACACAACAAAAACCGTAGATTTCGACGGCTATGTCTATCCCGGCTTTACCGACTCTCACGCCCACCTCCTTGGTATTGGGCAGCGCGAAATGACGCTTAATCTTGAGGGCACATCGTCAATCACTGACCTTAAAGGGCGCCTGCAAAGTTACATGGACGAGCTCCCCAAAGGCGAGCCAATCATTGGCCGAGGCTGGATTGAAACCCATTGGCCGGAAAACCGCTTCCCCACGCGCGAGGACTTGGACGCGGTTAGCACGGACCGGGTCATCATCCTGTCGCGCTCTGATGGGCATGCCAGCGTGGTCAATTCTAAAGCCTTAGAGATGGCGGCAATTACGGCGCAGACCGAAATTCCATATGGCGGAGATATTTTGCGCGGTCGCAATGAGCAGCCCACAGGTATGCTCATTGATACGGCCCAAGACCTCATTGCTGCCCTTATTCCAGCTGAGACAGCTGATCGCCGCAGTGCCGCCTATATCAAGGCCGCAGAGGTTTACAGCGCCTATGGCTGGACAGGCCTTCATAATATGAGCGTCGCGCCTGAGGACGTCGCCATAATACACAGTCTTTCAGATAGAGGACATATACCGCTACGTGTCTTCAATTCATTAGACTATGTTAGCTCTACCTCAGAAGTTCTTGCAGGTAATAAACTGATAATAAGCGATATGGTCATGGCGCGTTCCATCAAGCTTTATATTGATGGAGCTTTGGGATCTCGCGGCGCTGCATTGCTCGAACCCTATAATGACGACCCTGACAATTCAGGCCTTATCATTCTCGAAAAAGACGAGGCGATGGAGATTTTTACAATGGCGCTTCGCGAAGGCATTCAGGTCAATACCCACGCCATTGGCGACCGAGGTAATCGCCTCGTGCTGGATTGGTATGAAGAGGCTTTTGCTGCCGTTCCCGAAGCTGAGCGCGCGATCAAAGCCCCGCGCTGGCGGGTGGAGCATGCTCAAATTTTGAATTTAGATGACTTGGGCCGTTTCAAAGCGCTTGGCGTGATCCCGTCTATGCAGCCCAGCCACGCCATTGGCGACCTTCACTTTGCGCCGTCTCGCATTGGCACTGAGCGACTCAAGGGCGGCTATGCATGGCAGAGCCTGCTTGATAGCGGCGTTATCATCGTGGGCGGCTCAGACGCCCCCGTGGAGCGCGGCGATCCGCGCATCGAGTTCTACGCTGCTGTCGCGCGCAAGGATCAAAGCGGGTTTAGCGGTAATGGCTGGTATCCCGAGCAAGCCGTCTCGCGTTTAAATGCCCTAAAAATGTTCACGGCATGGCCGGCTTATGCGAGCTTTCGCGAAGACAGCCTTGGCACGATTGAAGTCGGTAAAATCGCGGACTTCACCGTCTTTAGCGATGATATCATGACCATTGATGAAGCAAATATTTTGACTGTCGAACCTGTGGCGACAGTTGTTGGCGGGAAAGTCACGGGCGAATAATCGCCCGCTAATTTAATCCCGAAAGTTTTTAAACTGCAAAGGTTGATCCAACCCCATGCCCTTCATGAAGGCCATGGCGGTTTGGAGATCGTCGCGTTTCTTGCCCGAAACGCGCAGCTCTTCACCTTGAATAGCGACCTGA
>CALKXN010000195.1 GCA_938003555.1 uncultured Robiginitomaculum sp.
TAGGAGCCAGCCAAAATTAACATCGCGGCGAATACGCTGAACCGAGTCAAATGCAGTGTCGATGGATGGCGTATAATGCATAGCCAAGATGATGCCGGTAATGATTTGCGTCATCAAGCAAAGCGTCAAAATCCCGCCAAAGGCGTACCAGTAATTGAGGTTACGCGGGCTGGGATAGGTCATGAAATCACTGCCCATCCGAATAATCGGAAGGCGCGCATCTACCCATTTTTCAATGCCTGTGCGCGGGATATATGTTGAAGGACCACTCATAGCGTTATCCTACCTTAATTCGAGTTGGTTTGAGATATGTATATTCTGGCACTTCCAGATTTTTCGGAGCCGGGCCTTTGCGGATACGGCCTGCCGTATCGTAATGGCTGGCGTGGCACGGGCAATACCATCCATCATATTCGCCGGCTTCGCCAACAGGAATACAGCCAAAATGCGTACATACCCCGACCATAACGAGATATTTCGGGTCTAATTTGCCGTCCATATTCGGACGAAGGCGTTCTTCATCCGTTTGCGGGTCTCTTAGCTTTGAAACATCAACAGCTTCGGCCTCCGCAATCTCTTTGGCCGTGCGGTGACGCACAAAGACAGGCTTACCGCGCCAAAGCACTTTAAGCTGTTGACCCTCATCGACCTTGGACAGGTCGATTTCAATCGAGCCCACCGCCAGCGTATCCGCCGCGGGGCCCATTTGGTTCACCATGGGCCAAATTAGGGCCGCCCCGCCTGCCGCAGCAGCGGCGCCGGTTGCAATATAAATGAAATCACGGCGGGAGGGATCCTCACCTTGGAGTTCATCATTAGAATTTTTGTCGTGTATGACTTCGGACACAGCCTGTCCCTTCAATAATTGGCACGAATAAGCAGCTTGCGAGTCGCTTGCTGCGGATTTGGCCGCTGACTACCTTATATATATAGAAAAATCACCCCAAAACTTCTCGCGGCATAGCGCCGCAAGCCCGTTAAGACGACTTCCCCTATGGCTTGGCTTTCTAATCCATTTGCGCCATATCGCAACCATGCGACTGATACTTTTTCAACCTGACCAGCCCGGCAATTTTGGCGCCGCGATCCGCCTCTGCGCCTGCTTTGGTCTAAGCCTCGAAGTGGTTGAGCCTTGCGGCTTCCCGCTCACCGCCAAAGCCGCAAGGCGCGCGGCCATGGATTATGGACATATGGGCGACATTACGCGCCATAGCGGGCTAGACGCTGTCATAAACAGCTTGGGCAATGCACGCCTCGTCCTGCTCACGACCCACGGCGCGCAAAGTCTCGCGGATTTCAAGTTTAAAGCGGATGACGTGTTGATATTCGGCCAAGAAAGCGCAGGCGCGCCAGACGCCCTGCATAATGCCGCAACCGCCCGCGTGAAAATCCCCATGCAAGAGGGCGCGCGCTCGCTTAATTTGGTCAACAGCGCCTCCATCACATTATATGAAGCCTTGCGGCAAACTGCTGGTTTGCCCCGCTAGCCGCAATTGGGTACAGCCATGCTATGACTATCGAAACCCAAAAAGAAACCGCCCGCCTGTGGTTCAAAAGTTTGCGCGACACCATCTGCGCAGAGTTTGAAGCCTTAGAGCGTGAAGCCGATCCAAAGCTATATCCCGGCGCGCCGGGCAAATTCGTCTTCGAAGACTGGCAGCGCAAACAAGACAATGGCGGCGGCGGTACAGGCGGCATGCTGCGGGGTCGCCTATTTGAAAAATGCGGCGTCCATATTTCTGTCGTCAAAGGCGAGTTCACGCCCGAAATGGCGGCCAATATTCCCGGCGCAGATAAAGACCCGCGCTTTTGGGCGGCAGGCATCAGCCTGATTGCCCATCTCCACAATCCGCGCATTCCCGCCGTGCATATGAATACGCGTTATATTGTGACGACCAAAGATTGGTTTGGCGGCGGCGGTGACCTGACACCGACTTTATGGGCCAATCGTAGCGACGACCATCCCGACGCGGTTGCCTTTCACGCCGGCATGAAAGCGGCCTGTGACGCGCATGATTGCGCGGATTACCCAAAATATAAAAAATGGTGCGACGATTATTTCCACCTCGCCCATCGCGATGAGCCGCGCGGCGTGGGCGGCATATTTTATGACCGTCACAATAGCGGCGATTGGGACGCAGATTTCGCCTTCACCCAAGATGTTGGACGGCACTTTATCAAAACCTACGCTGCAATCGTGAGAGAGCGCATGGCCGAGTCATGGACAGAAGCAGAGCGCGCAGAGCAGCTGGAAATTCGCGGACGATACGTTGAATTCAACCTACTCTATGATCGCGGCACAACATTTGGACTTAAAACAGGCGGGAATGTGAAGACGATATTGTCATCAATGCCGCCTGTGGTGACGTGGAGGTGACATGAATTTCAAATCGAAATGTATCACGAGCATTCTTTGCATGGCGCTACTCAGTGCGTGTTCATCGGAAACCGCCGAGCCACCAGCCGAGTCTGTCGCCGATAAGCCGCGTATTATTTCTATAGAAAGGAAAACCCTACCGCCTGTCGTAATGAGTGAAATTGACGAAGCGAAAGTCTGTGCCGCATTTCGCGCATTAGACACGGCAGCATTCCCTTTAGAATATAAAACCTGCCAATCTGCAATCATCAACGTTAACTCAGATGAAGACCGAACGGGTAGTCAAATTTTATCGGTTCAACCGCTCACGAACGGAAATACAATCATAACATCACGTATGGTCGATATTTTAACTGGCCCAGTCGACATATCGATTCTGAACCGTGATGGGAGCGTTAATCGTCATTATCTATCTGGCCCAGGATCGTTTCTTAACTCAGCAACGCTTAAGAACAGCGACACCCTAATTGCCGTAGGCGGGGAGTCGATAATTGAAAAAGACGGGAAATTCTTCTCGCGAGGGTTCAAAGACAGCGTTGTTTTGGTTGATTTACCCAAAGGACTGAAAACATTTGGTTATTCTGATCTGACACTTATTTGGCAGGATAATAGCCTTGAGGGCACATTTATCTACCCGCGTGATGGGGGTTATATTGTGATGGGCGCCGAAACTAATCCGCGCAGCGCCATTTCCAAATTTCGCGTCATTTTGCTCGACGAAAATGGACTGCAAAGCGGGGAGACGCTT
>CALKXN010000196.1 GCA_938003555.1 uncultured Robiginitomaculum sp.
CGACATCCCTCTCTGATCTACAGGCGATGATGACAAATTTTTCGGGCTATGTCGTGCTGGCGCTGGGCGGCGGCAATTCGGTGCGAATTGACGGATTCCAAAGCGGCGATTTTACGCTAGATAATTTTCAGCTGACCGGAGAGGAATTTATAACAATCGGCGATGAGGGTGATAATATCCTTACCGGTGACGGCGGGAATAATACGCTGCAAGGTTTTGACGGAGATGACATCCTAGAGGGCGGCGGCGGCGCGGATGTACTTAACGGCGGCAGCGGTCATGATACGGCCAGTTATGAGGGCTCTACAAATCGCGTTATCATTAATATGGCCGCGCAAACCGCAACAAGCGGACATGCCACGGGCGACACATTTATCAGCATCGAGAATATTACGGGCTCGCGATTTGGTGACACCATAACGGGTGACGGCGACGCAAATATTATCATCGGTAATGGCGGATTTGACGTTCTGGCTGGGTTTAGAGGTGATGATGAAATTTATGGCGGCGCGGGCAATGATTTCATGATCGGCGGCGCGGGCGCAGATATTATTGACGGCGGCGCAGGCGCTGCGGATGTGGCGCGCTATGTTGGCTCAGATGCCGGCGTGGCAATTGACCTTGGCGCAGGAACCGCGTCGGGCGGACACGCCGAGGGCGACGTCATCACAAATGTCGAATTTCTGTTCGGCTCTTCATTTAATGACAGTCTGACGGGTGATTCCAATAATAATTGGCTGTTTGGTGCGAATGGCGATGACACATTGGACGGTGCAGGCGGCATTGATAAATTTTTCGGCGGGGCGGGCGCAGATACATTCGTCTTTGGCGCGGGTGATGATTTTGTCTATGTCACCGATTTCCAAAATGATATCGACATAATTGATCTGTCTTCATATGGCTTTGCAGATTTGGCCGAAGCCCTAAGCAATTTCGATCAACGCGGCGTCCACACCCGCTTCTTTGCCGACGGCGATACACTGTTCATTTTGAATACGGATCTTGATGATTTAATGGATGATATCGTAATCTAAATTTGGCTCTTGATTTCTTGTATATATTAGGGTCGCTTCCGTTTGGTCTCACACATGTCGCCCATCGTGCGGTGATGGTTCGGCTGGCTAAAGAAAATTTATGGGCTGGTTCATGCGCTGCGATTATGCAGAAAAGATGATTTAATCTAGAACTGTAAAGCTGCCAGTTGTCGACTTATTGTTTACAATTATACGCATAACATAATCACCCGGGTCGTGAGTGTTGGGGTTGTAGATAAAGGTGTATCCTTCCCAAGCCGTATCGAAATGCCCAGACTTTGTTTTGAACCATCGCCCATTTCTGTACCATCGGCGGTCGAAGGGTTCACCCACAGGCATATTACTAATTTCAAAACTTGTATAAATCATTTTTGTGTCGCTGGGGAATATCTTAATATTGTCGCGACACATTTTATCTACCTTAGAAAATCTTTGTTCGTCACAAAACATAATGTTTTTTACGGACGGAGATTTTGGCCATGCTGCACTGTGAATTATATAAGCAGTTATCGTTGCTGCAACAACGTATAGGGTTAAGATCATTTTGCGTCGCGGCGGTTTTCCGGTTTTGGACTTAGTGTTTACTACGGCAGGGGTTTCTTTGCCTAAGTTGTTTGCACGACTATTTTCCTTGGCGTGGTGGTTGGGAGTGTTTCGGGTTGCAAATAAAGCGTCAGCCCATTTTAACTTGGACTCATCATTCCCTGCGCTGATAATTTTTGCGAGGGCATGCATATTCATCCGGCTGGGTAAGTTACTGCCGCTGTGCCAATTTTGAATTGTACGTTTGTCTGTTGAAAATCCGGCGCCATCGAACGCAGCCTCAAGGCTCTCTGCTGTCCAAGGCGTCGGGATTTCGTTTTTGGTTAATTTATTTCCAATTCCATTGTCCCAAATAAATTTAAATAGAGTGGAAAATTCACGTGAATTTGGCGGGTCCCTATAATAAATTTTCTTATTTTTCAACTTCTTACGCCCCTAAATTTCACTTCATTTCGGTTGTTCTTCGGTAACGTCGTTACTCGGAAATCAACTCTTAGTTTAATAAATACGAACATCCAATGGGTGAGGTCAATAACTTTGTGAAGTTACAATTCACTGGGTATTTTAAGGAGAAGTTACATGCGGTTTTTTCAAAATAATAATATGCTCGACAATAATGGAGTTTTTGATGTTCTTACAGATAGTAGCTTCAGCTCAGCACAAAAGCCGTTGCAATATTTACCAATAGATTTTGCAACGAGTGTTGATCTTCAGGGATCATTGAGTTTAGCCGCAACGGCGAAAGTTTCGTTTCAAGCTAGTTTAAGTAATCCAGTAACTGTCTTGATGCCATTTGAAGGGACAGGCGTAGCGACGCAATTGCCTAGCAATCATGGTAGCCACAGCTATGATTTCGTTATGCAAAGAGGCACAGAAGTTCTATCTGTTGCTAATGGGATTGTCGTTTCAGTTGTTTCAACTCAGACTAGGCACGGTACGACATTCGCCGATGGAAATTATGGTAACTTCGTTACTATCTTGCACAATGCCGGAACTGATAATCAGTTTTACGCGACCTACCTTCATATGGAACCCGAGGGGTTTTACACAGATCAGTATGGAAATAATTATATTGGTCAGGGTGTAAGAGTTGAACTGGGTGATTTAGTCCAAGCCGGAACGGTTTTGGGGTATTCAGGATCTTCAGGGACTTCCAGATCCTCGAGCCAGACACCTGCTCATTTGCATCTTGAGTTTAGTGTTTCTGTCGTAGATGTAATCGTGCAAACACAAGCGGGCAATATTCCTGCCTTGTATGCTCGGGACAGTTTACCCGAAGGGTCGGTTCTATTCGAAACACCTGTTACGCAAGTTCAAACCACTCTAACGAGTTCAAACACTGCATCATTCACTGATCTCGGCAATTATATAATCGCGACATCAAATAACGGTTTTATTTATGGACAGTCGCTAACAGGCACAAGCGGTGATGATGTTTTCTTAGGCGGTCCAGGCATAGACTCTTATGATGGCGGTAACGGTAGCGACACTATTAGTACATTAGACCGCACGGGTACTGATTGGATAATCGACCTGTCGTCCAACTCAGGATTTGTTGATGCGATCACGAATACTGACCCTCAAGGTTCGGGTCTAGAATCGCTGATTAACGTTGAAAACGCTTGGCTTGGAGATGGCGACGATGTGATTATTTTATCCTTTGAGGACAATGAAGTGCGCGGCGGGGCCGGAACAGATCGAGTTGTCTTCAGCGGCTCATCTTCGGAGTACACATTTTCAAATACTAATCAAATTGATGGAATTATGGTATCTGGTGGCGGTAATGATATTTTTTACGGCGTCGAAGAGTTCGAGTTTTCTGACGGTGTATTCGCTTGGAATAATCTGCCCAGCAATTCCAGCGCTGGCCCTGATGTTGTCGTGACAGATTTATCTATTGCAAACACGACCCTGACGGCAGGCGACACTCTGGATGTTGATTACATCATCCGCAATTCCGGAGATAGTGATTTTGGGAGTACAGGTATTGCTGCAGTCTATTTGTCAACGAACTCAACAATCACGACGTCTGATACGTTGTTAGGTGATGAGTCGTTTAGAGACTTAACGGCAGGCGGTTCTGACTCTGAAGGGCAGAATTTTACGATTCCGGGATCTCTTGCTCCTGGCACATATTGGGTTGGAATTATTGCAGATACAGGTGACTCAATTTCAGAGTCCGATGAGGGTAATAATGTGAGCATCTCGCCTATCCAAATAATAATTCAGGCGAGTACGGGAGTTCCTGACCTTACAGCTTCTGACCTTACGCTATCCAGTCTGTCCTGGCAGGTTGGAGATGAAATAGACGCTGATTGGAATATTAACAATTTCGGTAACGGTGAGGGAGACCCTAGTGGGTCACGTCTTTATCTGTCCACGGACGCAAATATTACTACGAGTGATTACATCCTTGCTACAGATTCCAATACTGGAACAATGTCGGTCGGGGAAGTTAATTCCGAAGGACGCCTCTTTACTGTAGGAAGTGATTTAGCGCCGGGTGTATATTGGATTGGTGTCATTGCGGACTATGCTGATGTTGTGTCGGAAAGCGACGAAGCAAATAATGTGTCTAACCTCATTCAGATCACCATTGAAGGTCCCAGCATTACGAACCTTACTGAAGGTAACGACATATATTCTGGAACGTCGGGGCAAGATATCGTTAACGGGTTAGGTGGCAACGACACACTCAACGGACTGGGCGGTGATGATATACTTGAAGGTGGTAGCGGTGCGGATACGATTAATGGCGGCACTGGCAATGACACAGTGAGCTATGAGGGCTCAGTAAATCGCGTAAATGTCAACTTACTTTCTGGCGTGGCCTCTTCAGGCCATGCAGCTGGTGATATATTTGTCTCAGTTGAAAACTTAATGGGTTCAAACTTTGGGGACAATCTTCGCGGGGATAATGGCATCAATGTTATAAATGGTGCGGGCGGTCAAGATGTTCTCATTGGTTATAATGGTAATGATCAAATGTATGGCGGCTCAGGACGCGATATCCTAAATGGCGGCGATGGCGGCGATATACTTGATGGCGGCGAGGGTGTCGATCAGGCGCGGTATAGTGGGTCTTCAGAAGCCGTGCAAATTGACCTTCTGGCTGGAACGGCTTCTGGAGGTCAGGCTCAAGGCGACACTCTGATCAATATAGAAAACCTTTTCGGTTCAAATCACAATGATACGCTGTATGGCGATGCGAATAATAATAAAATATTTGGGCACAATGGTGATGATATGCTCGCAGGTGGCGGAGGCATAGATAAGTTATATGGTGGCAGTGGTTCAGACACTTTTGTTTTATCTGACGGTTTTGCTTATGTGATGGATTTTGCTGATGACGTTGATCAGCTTGATGTCAGCGCTTATGGATTTGCGACATTAGCGGACGCTTTGGCTAATTTAGACCAAGTCGGCAATCATGCGCGGTTCCGTTTTGATGGAGATGTCTTATTTGTCTTGAATACGGACGTCGCAGATTTAATGGATGATATCGTTATCTAACCCTTACTGTCCGGCGCAAATGTCTTGCTTACCTTTAGCCGTGTGATTTGGTTGGCTTTGCGGGTGAGGATTTCGAAACGGTAGCCGTGGAAGGAATAGACGCGGCCTTCATCGGGGATGGTTTGGGCGTCGTGGATGACGAGGCCGGCAATTGTGACGGCTTCGTCATCGGGCAGGGCCCAGTCGCGGGCGCGGTTTAAATCGCGGACCGGCATGTCGCCTTTTACGATCACGGAGCCATCTTTATAGGCTGTTAAATCATCATGCACGCCGTCATGTTCGTCTTGGATGTCGCCCACAATTTCTTCAATAATATCCTCAAGCGTGATGACGCCCATCAGCGCGCCATATTCATCCACGGTGAGCGCAAAGTGGCTGTGTTTTTGGCGGAACATGCGAAGCTGCGACACGGCAGATGTGGTTTCCGGAACAAACCAAGGCTCGCGTGAGATTTTGATGAAATCAATCTGATTGTAATCCCCGGCTGTCTTGGCCATGGCTTTGAGCATGTCTTTGACATGCAAGACGCCAATGATGTTTTCGCGCTTTTCTTTCCATATCGGAATGCGCGTGTGACCACTGGATAAGACTTGTTTTACAATCTCATCGGCGGGGGCTTCGGCGTCAATCATGATCAGATTTTTGCGGTGGATCATCACATCTTCGACGGTCAAATCGCCAAGCTCCAATGCGCCGAGTAATCGGTCACGCGCGCTTTTGGCGACGTCGCCTTCTTGGTGGCCCAGATCGACAGCTCCGCGAATTTCATCCAGCGCAGACCACGGCGAGGCGTCACTGTCGACGCCAAATATTCGTAGCACCGCGCCGACAATGGCCTGCACGGCCAAAACGATGGGCGCAAAAATTGCGACAATAAATGAAACCGGGCGCGCGACTTTCACGGCGGCCGCATCGGGCTGCGTGATTGCATAAGTCTTGGGCAAAACTTCGGCGAATATCAAAACGAGGAGTGTCATAACGCCGGTGGCAATCGCGACGCCGGCATCGCCAAACAATTTCACCATCAAGGCTGATGTCAGGGCCGTCGCCAAAATATTGACGAGATTATTACCCAGCAATAGCGCCCCCAGCAGGCGTTCGCGATCTCCTAATAACTTGCTGACAAGGCTGGCACGTTTATCGCCGTCTTTTTCAAGGCTGTGCATACGCACGCGCGAGGCGGCCGTTAGCGCGGTCTCTGATCCGGAGAAAAATGCGGAAAGCGTCAGCAGGAAAATAACGCCGAGCGCCGTAAATATCGATTCGGGTTCAAGCGTGGTGAAAAAAGAAATGATGGCGTCCATCTATTGATGATCCTTTGGGTGCGGGGCCGAGCCATAGCTCAACAGGAAGTCATTTAACGGCTCGGCGTTCTCGCTCTTGCTGACGAAAGCCTGGCCAATGGCGCGGGCGAGTATAAGCGTAATCTCGCCGCGCTCATTTTTCTTATCCTGCATCAGAGCAGGAAGTAATTTATTGGGGTTATCTGTAACACGCTTTGGCAAATCCGCCCAGCCGGTTAGACCGATGTGATCAAAGTGGGCTTTGACGCGCGCGGCGTCCCCAGCGGTGCACAGGCCACGTTTTACGGAATATTCAAAGGCCATTGTCATGCCGGCGCTAACGGCCTCGCCATGAAGCAGGTCAGGCTGGTAGCCGGCCAAGGCCTCAAAGGCATGCCCAAAGCTATGGCCGAGATTAAGTAAAGCTCGCTGCCCGCGCTCGCGTTCATCGCTGGCGACAATATCGGCTTTCATCTGGCACGACACGGCGATGGCATGAGAGAGCGCGCCGCTATTAAGCGCGATCACATCAGGGCCATTGACCTCAAGCCATTCAAAAAAATCTAGCTTGCCCAGCAGGCCATATTTCACGACCTCGGCATAGCCTGCTTTGATTTGCCGCTCGGGCAGGGTGGACAACGCGCGAAGATCAGCAAGGACAAGCTGGGGCTGATAAAAGGCTCCGATCAGGTTTTTACCTTGCGGCGCATTGATCGCGGTCTTGCCGCCAACAGAGCTATCGACCTGGGCCAGTAGTGTTGTCGGGATTTGAATGAATTTACAGCCGCGTTTTAAAATGCTCGCCGCAAATCCGGTAAGATCGCCAATAACGCCGCCGCCCAGCGCAATGAGGGTGTCACTGCGTTCAAATCCAGCCGTAAGGAGTTCATCAAGAATAGCTTGTAGGTGAGTAAAGCTCTTTGTGGCCTCGCCCGCGGGCAGCGTGATGGCGTGGCAATCAATGCCCTTTGATTCTAGCGATGATTTCACCGCGTTCAAATAAAGCGGGCCAACCGTGTCGTCCGTAATGATCGCAGCTTTCCCGCCATCAATGAGCGGTGCACAGATTTCGCCTGCGCCGCTCAGCAAACCTTCACCGATGAGAATATCATAGCTGCGCGCGCCGAGGTCGACGCGGACTGTAGACGGAGCGCTCATGCCAGAATCAGTCATGATGTCCCGCAGGCAATGACGCCTGTATCTTCAAGCGCTTTTATCACGCGCTGCACTGTTGTTTTATGCGGGCCGACATTACTGTCCACCGTGATATGAGCCTGCGCGTAAATTGGATAGCGCTCATCAATCAGCTCTTGCAGGCGTTTAGACGGGTTGGGCACATCGAGCAGCGGGCGCGTATTTTTGCGGCGTACGCGTTTGAAAATGACGTGATGCTCTGCCTTTAGCCATATGGTTGCGGCGTGGGCGTTCAAAATCTCGCGGGTTTCGTCGGGGATGAAGGCCCCGCCGCCTGTCGCCAGAATGATGGGTGAACCTTCGGTCAGCAGGCGCGAAATGACTTTGCGCTCGCCTTCGCGAAAGGCCTCTTGGCCGTGGTCGCGAAAATAGCCTTTGACCGTGCGGCCTGAGGCTTTCTCAATTTCTTCGTCGCTGTCATAAAAGGGCATGCCAAGGCGCTTTGCGAGGCGTCGCCCGATGGTCGTTTTTCCAACGCCCATCATGCCCACAAGGGCTATGGATTGCGCGCTTTGCGCGGCGGCTTTAGGTGTCATAATGGCGCGGGCCTTACCCTTTTTGCGGTGAAGGGCGCAGCGTTAACATCACACTAACGGCATAATTGTACAGTTCCATAGCTGCAATATGTCGAGAAATCGCCATAGTCACAATATACAATTCCATTTGAGGCTAAAAAAAGCCGATAAATAAGGACTACCTCATGTCAAAAAGCGTCATTGCTGCTCTATTTGTTCTTCTGCTGCTCATTGGGGTTGTTTTCATGGCTTTGTCGCGCACAGGCGTGGATGATGCCAACCCCCAGCCGCAAGTGATCGAATTGGATGATAATTTTGAAACATAAGCTCTTATTCACCGCCGCCCTATTGGGCATCCTTGTAGCTCCGATTGCGGCAGGGCAGACTTATGATGGCGGCGTGGACGTCGAAGATATGAGCAAGGCGCAGGCTTATGATGTGGGCGCGATTGATATCAATGAAGGCGCTTTGCCGCCGACATTGTGGAACGGCACCAGCGCTTCTGTTGCGACAACTCTAATAGAGGTCGCGCCATCGGCCAGCCGCTCTGCGGTGGTCACGGACATGGTCACGCGGGTTCTATTGTCTGCGGGCGCGCCGCCAAATGGCCAGGATGGCGACAAGACTTATGTGAATGCCCGTCTTAGCAAATTGATTTCCCTCGGGCGCAGCGACGCGCTGGACGCGATATTTGCGCGCGAGCCAAACCTTGCGCGCGGTGCAGGCGGACAGCGCTTGAAAACCGATGCGGCCCTTCGCGCCAAAGATTCCAGCGCAGCCTGTTTGATTGCTGATGGAATTTCCGAAGGCCGAGCAGAGCCTTATTGGGCGAAACTCCGCGCCTTTTGCCATGTTGAGCGCGGTGAAATTCGCGCGGCAGAATTGACGATGGATCTCTTGCAGCAAAGTGGACATGATGATGCGGCCTTTTACGCAGCATTGATGACGCTAACGGGCGTAAAGCAAACCGTTGAGCTTCAGGGGCCTCCGTCTGCGCTTTTGGGGCTGATGATTGCGCGTATTGAGGGCGGAGCGATAGGCGATGACCCGCTTGCGACATTCATTGCTGACGCGCCGGGCCTGTCGCGGGCAGAGCTTGATAAGCGCCTGACAAAGTTATCGATAGAACCCAGCCTTGTTGGCGGGCAGCCCGATAGCGGCGAATTTGATCTGAACACGATGGGCCGTGACATCAGCGCGGCATCGTGGGGGCGCTTATACGGCGCTGTCAAATCATCATCTGATGGCCGCGTCATTGCCAAAGCTGCAACGCTTCTTTTAAGCCGCGCCGAAGAGGCCGGTATTTTTACGTCGATCGCGCATCTCATCGCGCCCCAAATTGAAACCATACCGTCTGCAGTGCGCGCAGAATTTGACCCTAAAATCTGGTCACGTCTGGCTGTGCGTGAAGGCGATCTATATGCCCTGCGCCCGCTCTATGATTTTATCGGCGCAGGCGACCCGTTTCGCGCCCGCGTGGCTCTCGCCTCTGACGCGCTGGGAAATGGCTTTGTGTTGGGTCAACTTGGCGAGGATATGACCTCGCGTGTTTTAGCGAAAGACGGCGCGCAAAACCGCGCTGTGCGGGATGTTTTTATTGCGACCGCGCTTGGCGCGCAGCTCTCTGATCCTGTGGCGCAGCGCTTAACGGACGGCAATTTTACCTTATCGGGACGCCGCGCCGCGCCGTCTCAACTTCTGGCCTTGGAGTCGGCGGCTCGTAAAGGCGCGCAGGCGGAAACTGCATTGCGCGCCGCCATTATTTTAGGCAATGACGGGCCGCACGCGCTCGAGGCGGACAGTCTCTCGCGGGTCATTCGCGCGCTTTATGCGGCGGGCTTGACTGAATTTGCCACGCGCCTTGCCGCTGAAGATTTTATCGGGCGATAGGATGTCGGGCGCGCTCATCGAAAATTTTCTGGAGATGATGAGCGCAGAGCGCGGCGCGTCGCAACACACTCTGGACGCTTATCGGCGTGACCTTACCGATTTACGCGGCGCGCTGCCGGATATGGAAAATGCCGATACGACGCAACTCTCCAAAGTGCTGCAAAGCTACGGTGCATCGGGCCTTGCGCCCAGCACCTCTGCGCGAAAGCTCTCCGCCATGAAGCAGTTTTATAAATTTCTGCAGGTCGAAGGGATCAGAGCCGAAGACCCCACCTATAATCTACGCGGGCCAAAGGCCCGGCAAAGCCTACCGAAAATTCTCTCCAAAGAGGATGTAAACGCGATGTTTAGCAAGGCCGAAGCTGATGATAGCGTGACAGGGCAGCGTTTGCTGTGCCAGATGGAAATTCTCTATGCCTCTGGCTTGCGGGTGAGCGAGCTTGTCTCGCTCAAGGTCAAACAAGTGACGCGCCGCGATGGCTGCATTGCGGTGAAGGGTAAGGGCAATAAAGACCGTGTTGTCCCGCTTACGGGCGCCGCGAGCCGGGCCATAGAGACGTGGCTACCGCTGCGCGCGCAGACCTTACCTACATCGATAGAGGCGAAATTGCGCGCCGCAGACTATCTATTCCCGTCACGCGGCAAGCAGGGGCACATGACGCGCGAGCGGTTCGCGCAGACACTTAAACAACTCGCCATAGATTCGGGACTACCGCCATCCAAAGTCTCGCCGCATGTCATCCGCCATGCTTTTGCGACACATTTACTCGAGGGCGGGGCGGATTTACGCAGCGTGCAAAAATTACTGGGACATGCCGATATTGCGACGACACAAATTTACACCCATGTCCAAGATGAGCGCCTGCGTGAAGTCGTCAACAGCGCCCACCCTCTGGCTAAATCGTAATCATCCAGCCGTAAAATAAGCTTGTCGCCGCGTCTGTGATCACTATGTTAGGGCAGATAATTTTGCATGATACAGGACTTGCCTTTCTATGAGCTTTGCCGCCCGCACATATCTCGACTTTGAACGCCCGCTCGCAGAGCTGGACAGTAAAATCGATGACTTGATGTCTTTGCAAGACAAAGA
>CALKXN010000197.1 GCA_938003555.1 uncultured Robiginitomaculum sp.
GGGCGTAAATTGACCAATCCGGGGGCTTAAATTTCATCAACAGCTAGTATTTTATATAAAGGGCTGAGGCCAGAAGCATGGAGCCCGACAACTTGAAGGCCGCCAAGATAATTGCGGCGCTCATATCATTGGCAATAATGCGCTCCGGAAGGCCGCGCAGCATCAAATCTGTCACGCGGAACAAGAACAGCTGTAAGAGCAGGGACACGCTGCCCCAAACCAGCATATCAAAGAGGGATTGCGAAGAGGTCATGCACGCCGCCAGCGGCAGCACCAACGCAATTAAAAACGCGCCAAAGGAAGTCGCCGCCGCAACATTGCCCTCACGGATAAGTTCGACTTCTTTATGCGGCGTCAGTTTGACGTAAATCACCATGCCCGCAACATATAAAACAGCCGCGAGAACAAGAAAGAAAATCAGATCAGGAAATCCTGACGCGAGAGATTGTAATGCAGGGTCCATAAATTAGCCTTCTCAGCAATGCGATGCGCCCCCACACCAACGGTCGAGTGTCTATCTAAGGATAGAGCCCTTAAAGCGCAAGAAATTTACACCCGAAACCCTAGGGCTAGCCCTTAAAATTTGCGATGGATTGCTGGATTAACTCTCCAGCTCTTTCTTTGCTTTCCCAGCCCAGAATTTTAACCCATTTATTGGGCTCAAGATCTTTGTAATGCTCGAAGAAATGCGGAATACGGTCTTGCATCACGAGGGGCAAATCTTTGTAGCTTTGAATCTGATCATAATAACGCGTCAATTTCTGATGCGGGACGGCGACGATTTTTTCGTCCATGCCGGCCTCGTCTTCCATCATTAACACGCCGACAGGACGCGCGCGCACAACAGATCCCGGCATCAAGGCGCGCTGTCCAACGACCAATACATCAATGGGATCACCGTCACCGCACAGCGTATGCGGCGTGAACCCATAATTACATGGATAGCGCATGGATGTATAAAGAAAGCGATCCACAAACATCGCGCCGCTGGCTTTATCAATCTCATATTTAATCGGCTCGCCGCCTTTGGGAACTTCGATGATGACGTTAATATCAAAGGGCGGGTTTTCACCAGCCGGAATTTTGGACATGTCCATGATAAAGCCTTTATTATATTCGCGCGATCTATAGCCGATGGAGGTGAAGTTTCAACTGCTCGCTCGCAGTTTTGACGCCTAGAGTGTGAAGAAAATTGCAGCGAACCCCGCAATGATCATCACAAGACCAATTGTGATGTTAAATATCTTGGCCCGTGTTTCATCTTGCAGCGCATTTCGGATCAAACGCCCAAACCCCGCATAGACGGCAAGCCCTTGAAGTTCGAGATATGTTAGCGTCGAAATCATCACAACAAATTGCGGAATGATGGGCTGGGATGTATCGAAAAATGTGGGCAAAATCCCCGCAAATGTGATCAGCGCCAATGGGTTGGTCAGCTGTAATGTCAGGCCCTTAAAGTATAATTTTGCTTTGGGCGGAACGTCCGCTTCGGCCTTGAGCATCCGGTCAACCGGCGCCCGCATAATGGATATGCCCAGCCACAAAATAACCCCAAGCCCGATAAGTTTAAGCGCCAAAAATGCTTGCGGAAAGGTCGTCGCTAAAACCGCTGCGCCCGACGCCGCCAGTGCAAGCCAGATGACATTTGCCGAAGCCACACCCAGCGCTGCCATCATAGAAGGCCAAAACCCATAACGAAATGAACTGCTCATCACAAGCATCACCGCAGGCCCGGGTGTTAAGCCGCCAACAAAAAATAAAGCAACAAGCGCGAGCCAGGTTTCAGGGGACATAAAGCAACTCAAGTTATAAGCGTGCTCTAACACGGATAGGCACGGATTTGCCTAGTTGCAATTTTTATTTACTCACCGCATGATTTACATGCGAAGCCATAAAGGAGACATTCACATGAAATTATTACATCTTGGGCTCGTTGCCGGATTGCTATTGATTCCTGTTAAAGCCGCTGCGCAAGAGTCAAATACGGTTGAATGTTTATCGGGAGAATTTATACGAAAAGCCATAATACTCGAAGAGGCGCAAACATTACCCAATTATAGCGAGCCGGAAATTGGCGGTACGCGGGTTCAAAGGCAACACTCTAAAACGTTTTTATGGGGACACGCTAAATTTATTGACCGCGATGGAAACAAAGCTGCGATCTGCCAATATAGCAACCATGTCGGCCTTGTGGCACAATTCGCTTTCACTGCAGACTCTGCGAATGATCTTGTGAACAGTTGCACGCCAGAGAGCTGTGATGGAAAATCCTATTGGCGCGAGGAATATGATCGTGAAGCCCCATCTCAAACGATGATATATGTTTGCGTTCGCGCTGATAAGGGAATCGAATTTCCCAGCATCAAATGTCCAGTTCAGAGCACGCCTAGCCGTTAGCTATTTTTCCCCGCCTTACGGTCACGCGCTTTAAGAAGGCGCAAACGCAATGCGTTGATTTTGATAAATCCGCCTGCATCAGCTTGATCATAGACGTCATCTTCTTCAAAGGTGACGTGTTCTTGGGAATAGAGTGAATAATCGGATTTGCGCCCGACAATGTCGACATTGCCTTTATAGAGCTTGAGGCGAACTGTGCCCGTGACAAGCTCTTGGGATTTGTCGATGGCCGCTTGGAGCATTTCTCGCTCGGGGCTGTACCAATAGCCATTATAAACCAGCTCTGCATATTTCGGCATAAGCTCGTCTTTCAAATGGCTCGCGCCCTTATCCATTGTGATCTGTTCAATGCCGCGATGCGCCATCAGCAAGATTGTTCCGCCGGGAGTCTCATAGACGCCGCGCGATTTCATGCCGACATAACGATTTTCCAAAAGATCAAGACGACCAATACCGTTTGCGCCGCCGAGCTCATTCAGCTTGGTCAGAATTGTGGCCGGCGACATATCTTCGCCGTCAATTGACACTGCGTCGCCGCGCTCAAAACCGACTTGGATATAGGTGGCCTTATCCGGCGCGGCCTCAGGACTAACGGTGCGCTGATAAATATATTCCGGCGCTTCATCATACGGGTCTTCGAGCACTTTACCTTCGGATGACGTGTGCAGCAAATTGGCATCCACAGAGAACGGCGCTTCGCCGCGTTTGTCTTTGGCAATTTCAATGCCGTGTTTTTCAGCATATTCGATCAGCTTATTTCGCGAATTGAGATCCCATTCACGCCACGGGGCGATCACTTTAATCTCCGGATCAAGCGCGTAATAGCCAAGTTCAAATCGCACTTGGTCATTGCCCTTACCTGTCGCGCCGTGACAGACAGCGTCCGCGCCGACCATATGCGCGATTTCAATTTGGCGCTTGGAAATTAGGGGGCGAGCGATAGAGGTGCCGAGCAAGTAAAGCCCTTCATAGAGCGCATTAGCGCGAAACATCGGAAACACAAAGTCACGCACGAATTCTTCGCGAAGATCATCAATATAGATCTCTTTGACGCCAGCCGCTTCGGCCTTGCGGCGCGCTGGCTCTAACTCTTCGCCTTGCCCAAGATCAGCCGTGAACGTAACGACTTCGCAGCCTTTTTCTTCTTGAAGCCATTTGAGAATGATGGATGTATCCAATCCACCGGAATAGGCCAAGACAACTTTTTTCGGGGTGCTCATTGTAGATCTCATATTTTAGTATTTATATTCGCCGCGCTCTTACGCATTTTGGGTTACTAAAGCCATAAGAGTTTACAAATTGGGGCCGCGCCCTTACACAGCGATGAGTTCAACGGGGGTTATTACGATCATGAAAATTTTGAAATTATGGGTCTTCATGGCAGCGGCGTGGATGTGCGTGGCGGCTCCTGCATATGGGCAGCAAACGGAAACGCCCCCCGCGCCTGAGCAAATTGAAACCGAGAGCCCAGCCCTCCAAAGTGAAGCCCCTCTTCAAAATGCACTTGATGCTGAGCAAGAGGCCCTCACGCAACTCAACAAAGCTGAGCGAGAGTTTCTTGAAGCCGCGCGGCTGCGGGCCGCGGCGCAGGGCCAAACACCGGACGCCAATACGCCGTCAGACCCAGTTGCGAGTCCAGCAGAGCTTGCCGCCGCAAATACGGCGGCGCAGACAGACGTCGCGCCAGGACTTTTTACTTCGGAAGGTCTAAAGACCAGAGGTCAAGCCATCCTGAATAAATTGATTGAATGGTTCACAAATCCAGCATTTTTAGCTCAGCTTGGCACGATCATCTTTGCATTTTTCGCCTCGCCAATCATCGCCAATCTCCTCAAGAAAAAGATATTCTTATTTCGCTCGCCCCCTGAAGAGACCGCAAAGTTAAAGCCGATCAGAGATTATATTTATCGATCGGGCAAATTCCTGCGCATCATCATTCTTGTGATACTTCTTGCTATAATCGCCGCGATTTTAAAGGCCATTCCCATTGGCGCGCCCGCCTGCGCAGCGGATGCGGCAGACTGCGTTGCCACGGGCCAAAACTGGCTTGTGAAATTGGCCCAAGGCCTCGCCGTGGTTTTCTTACTCTACAAAGCCATCAAAGAATTTATCACAAACCCGCTCTTTCAAAAGGTCGCGCTGTGGACGATTATCCCGCTCGCCCTACTTGTGGTTTTTGGATATTTTGATGACCTAACTAATTTCATGAACAGTGTTGAATTGCTGCGTATGGGAAAATCTCCCATCACGCTGATGACGGTTGTTCAAGTCGCGATCTTTGGCGCGCTATTCTTTAAACTTGGCGGAATCGCCAATAAAAAAGGCCAAGACGCCATTCGGTCTCAGGATAGTTTGGACAGTAGCACGCGCGAAGTCGTCTCAAAGATATTCCAGATACTTGTTTTTGGCCTTGTCTTTATCTTGGTCATGGGCGCCGCCAAAGTGCCGCTTTCGGGCCTTGTAGTTATCTTCTCGGCGCTCTCATTGGGTATTGGTCTGGGTCTTCAACCTGTCGCAGCAAATTTTGTCTCGGGCTTGATTATCCTCTTTGATCGCTCTGTGCGCGTCGGTGATTTTGTATCACTTGAGGATGGCCGTGAAGGTTTTGTGGAAGCGATCAATATGCGCTCTACAACGGTTGAGACGACGGATGGCAAAGACATTATGGTCCCCAATACGACATTCATTGAAAGCTCTTATGAAAACTGGACGCATAAAGATCCGCGTCAACGTTATGAAGTCTATTTCACGGTCGCCTATGATACGGATATTGATACGCTTGAGGATATCATCATGCCCGCAATCAAAGCCCATCCTAGCGTATTGATGGAACCCGAAGAGCCGGATTTAGAACTGCGCGAATTTGGAGAAAACGGCATTAATTTTGCGGTTGAGTTTTGGTGCTCCGGCATTGATGACGGGCCGAATAAATTTACATCGGATTTGAATTTCGCAATTTGGCGCGTGCTTAAAAAGAACGGTATCGTCATGCCATTGCCGCAGCGCATTATCAAAACCGTCAAATAGACATTTCATGTCCCAAGATTATTCCCAAATTGCGCGGGCCCTATTTTCGCGTGCGCCAAGCACCGCCAATTTCAATCATTTGCGCAAGCGCCTGAAACGGCAAGCCGCAGATACAATTGACCGATTTGGCATGATAAAGGCGGGTGGCGGCGCGCCGGCGCGCTGGCTCATCTGTTTGTCGGGCGGCAAAGATAGCTATGCCCTGCTGGCCATCTTGCTGGATTTAAAAGCTCAAGGCGATTTGCCCGTTGATTTACTCGCCTGTAATTTGGATCAAAAACAGCCCGATTTTCCGGAACATATTTTACCCGAATGGCTCGGCGCGATTGGTGTCCCTTACCGCATAGAAACGAAAGACACCTATTCTATCGTTTCAGATAAGACCCCCGAAGGCAAAACCTTTTGCGCGCTCTGCTCCCGCCTTCGGCGCGGGCATTTATACCGCGTGGCCCGCGAAGAAGGCTGCAGCGCCGTTGTGCTAGGCCATCACCGCGAAGACGCGCTGGCGACCTTTATGATGAATATGATCCATGGCGGACGGCTCGCCGCCATGCCGGCTAAATTGCTGAATGATGATGGCGACGTTACGGTCCTGCGCCCCTTGATTGAAACCGCCGAAGCCGATCTAGCGAAATATACCGCCGCGCTCGGCTGCCCGATAATTCCGTGTAATCTCTGCGGCAGTCAAGACGGATTGCAGCGCCAAGCCATGGCGCGCAAACTCCAAGACTGGGAGAAAACCGCGCCGGGCACCAAAGCCAATATGCTGCGCGCTCTCGGCCATATCCGCCCATCGCATATGCTGGACGACGCGCTATTTGATTTCAAATCCCTGACGCCGCAAGGTGACGATAAAGATGTGCCTTAACAGCCTACCAACCGCCGCCGCCGCCACCGCCGCCGCCGCCGCCAGAAAAACCGCCGCCGCTAGAGCCTGAAGAAAACCCGCCGGATGAGCCGGAAGACTGACTGACCGGGGCAGCTGCGGCAACGCCTGCGGTCATCGCAGTAGCGAGCGCATCAGACATTTTAAACGGACTGCCGCCGCGCATATTGATCATATCGCCATGGGCGTAGCTGGGTTGATAGTCTTTGGCTTCACGCGGCATGGTCGTTTCAAATTGCTTCGTCCAAGGCTTTTCGACGCCCAGCGCCAAAGCGTAAGGCATGAACCGTTCATAGAGATCAACGGTCATGGCAGGCGGCCTGTCCCCCAAGGGGTTGGCTGTATTTATGCGGTCTTTTTCCGCCGTTTCCAAATAGAGCTTAAACCCGTCAATTTCAGAGCTGATTTGTGCGCCGCGTTTTGTCGGGGCCCGCAAAAGCCAAAAGAACAGCAAATTCATCGCAGCAATGGCCAACAGTATAATCAAAAACGGCAAGCCAGATTTCGCGACAGGCTGATTCATCACAAAGATCACAATCCACAAACTAACGGCCATACCCAATAGGCCCCACCCCGCATTGGCGCGGTGATATTTTTGGCCATAATTTTTCGAAATATATTGCATGAAGCGGCGGACATCTTTGTAAAATCCAACATCGGTTTTTTTATCCATCACAATTTGGCCATCGCGGTCACCAAAGAATTGATCCAGCAGCGCCCGTTCATCCGGCAACAAATTTGCGCGGCCTCGATTTGCCAACATGGAGGTGATCGTCGTTTTCTTCTTATCTGCGCGAATATCGACAACATCTTTCATCGCAAGACTCATCAGGGTCGCGGTCAACGCGTCCATTTTGCGAAAGCCTTTGTGGTGGATGTGATGCACAGCCGCAGCAGAATAATCTTTGGGCGGCGCGTAACGCGGAAAGACTGCGGGCTTCATCGGGTCACGGCCCACGCGAAGCCACATCATCATATAATATCCAAGCAGACCCAAACCGCCTAACCCCAACATGATCGGCGCGCCCGTGCGGATCCACATTATTTCATTGATGCGCGCTTGGCTCATTGGGGCGATCACGCCGGGCGCCGCAGATACAGAAACCGTAATGCCCTGTTTGCGACTTAAGGGCTGGGTGGTTTTAAATGTGATCGAAGACCCCTTTTTAATCTGGGTGTAGTTCTTACTCTGATCACGAAGGCCGCCTGTATAGGCTTGGCTATCAATCAAGGACGCGCCAGGCGGGAAGTTAACCGTCACGCTGGCCTGTTCAATTGGAAACTCCCAATATGTTCCGGTCGCATTCCAATAGACTTCATCGCGATCGACACCGCCCGCATCATCGCGGTGACGCAGCACCCACTCATCTATTTCGTATTTTATCTCGTAGCGATGCGGGCCATTATCTAAAAACACATTCGCATTGCCAATGCGCCATGTGACGCCATTTCCAGCGACAGACACCTTGAAATCTTCGCGCTGTCCGTCACGGCGAATAGATATAATTTTATAATTATTTTCCTGCTCCACGCCCATGAAATCGTAATAGCGGGGAAGCTCTCTAAATATGCCGTGTTTGATTTGAGTGCCATTTGAGATCACATCAATCGTTTCAGTGATAATCAAGCTTCCATCTGTCTGCGCATCGACAGTGACATCGAAATTCGTAATGCGCTCCTGCGCCGCCGCAGAGCTTGTGACAAAAGCCATGAGTGTGAGAATGAGTCCAATTATAATATGACGCATCGTAATCTCCTAGACATCCACAGAGGGCGCGGCGCGCTCTGAATGATCCATGTTGAAATATTGCGCGGATTTAAATCCGAACAGACCGGCGACAAGATTTAGCGGGAAGCTTTGCGCGGATGTATTTAAATTGCGCACGGTGCCATTATAATAGCGGCGCGACATTTCAATCTTATCTTCAGTCTCCGACAGATCATTTTGCAAATCGAGAAAATTCTGACTCGCTTTTAACTCTGGATAATCTTCGGCCACAGCCAATAATCGCCCGGCTCCCATAGATAGCGCGCTTTCGGCGGCGCCGCGCGCTTGCGTGTCACTGCCGGCCGCCATCGCCGCGCTGCGTTTCTCTGTGATGTCCGTGAACAAATCTCGCTCATGCTTGGCATAGCCCTTAACGGCGGCAACCAAATTCGGGATCAAATCCGCCCGGCGTTTCAGCTGTACATCAATATCCGACCAGCCTGATTTAACGTGCTGGCGCAATTTCACAAATTTATTGTAGGCAATGATGAGCGCCGCCAAAATCAAAAACGCAACAGCCCCAAAAATGAATAAACCCGTCATAATATCTCTCTTCTTATTGGGCCTAATGTCGCGATTTTACAGCCCAGCGTCAACCGATTGTCATTTGGCACGTATACACATCATGATTAACCTCGATAACACTGCCCTAAACACATTTCCGCCCGCCAGAGAAGAAGGCCTAAAGCGCCTTGCAGCCTTTGCGCCCCAGGCCGGACGCGCCTATGCCGCTGGCCGCAATATGGACGCAGGGCCGAACAGCAGCTTCGCCGTATCTAAGCTCTCGCCCTATATCCGGCATCGCCTGATCACCGAGCAGGAGGTCATTGAGACCGTACTTGAAAGACATAGCCTGCAAGGGAGTGAAAAATACGTCCAAGAAGTCATGTGGCGCAGCTATTTTAAAGGCTGGCTGGAGCATCGCCCCAGCGTGTGGGATGCTTATATGGATGGGCTGCAGGCGGCCTTGTCGAACGTCGAA
>CALKXN010000198.1 GCA_938003555.1 uncultured Robiginitomaculum sp.
CGGCTCCAGTCTATTCCCGCCGTGCCGCGCGCATAATCATCCCCGATGGAACGGGTTAGAACCGCTGCGTCGCCAAAGGCATGAAGCTGCCCGCCGATACCGGGCAGGGTGAAATATTTGTCGAGTTCGATTTTTGGCAAAAGAACAGGCAGGCCGCTATCATCTTCGCGCGTGACGCGGATAAGGTTTGGATTGTCTTCATTGCGGCGAACGCTGCTGCGTAGACTTTGAAATCCATAAGTGGATAACGAGGCGCGAAAGTCATCGTCTTGACCCACCAAATAAAGCTGCTCGGTTAAGCGCCGTGATCCGCCATTATAAAGGCCAAAATCAGTGCTTGGTTCATCAATGTCATAGCGATCCAGATAAAGATCATCCGTGGCGTTTTCTAGCCCAAACCCCCAATACCAATTTTCGGCCAAGTCAAATTGACCGCGCGCAAAAAGATGGCTGCGCCATTTGGTGCCTTCAAGGCTCTCTTCGGGGTTGAGGAAGATATCTAAATCCGAGAACCCATCCCCGCGATTGTCGAAAAACTCATCATAGGTGAAGCTGCCCTCAATCTCGAGGCGGCCTGAATGAAACTGCTTGTTAAATGAAGCCTCAATCAGCGGCATGACGCGCTCCATAATGCGCGGCGAAATCGTTGCCTCAGAATAGGGCGAGATCGCGAAATAATAGGGCTGCTCATAGAAAAACCCATAGCTGCCGCTGCGCCCGGCAAAGGGGAGCATGAAGCCGCTGCGCCGTTCACTGCTGGGGTCGGGATGGGCGAGATAGGGCGTGTAAAAGACCGGAACGCCTTTGACCTCGAACACCGCGTCGCGGTAATAGATCATCTGATCGGTTTTATCTTGCGTGACCTGTTTGGCCCTTAGCCGCCATGTCGGGCGATCGACTGTGCCGTCTTCATTGCGGCACGCATCGCAGGCGGTGTAATAGGCATTATATAAATCGACGCCGCCATCAGCGCGGCGCAGCGCAAAGGCCGCCGCCGCCGTACCGCCTTCGGGGAAACGCGTCACAAAATCCTTCGCGCCGCCCGATTGCAATTTATCGTTCAGTTCAATGCGATCAGAATATTGCGTGCCGCCCGCATCGTCGACAATGACCACATTGCCAATGGCCGTGACTGTGCCTGAGTCTAAATTGTAAATGACCTCATCAGCCTGAAGCGTGCGGGTTTGATAGCGGCCTGAAACGCTGCCGCGCGCAATGAGAGTGTTATCCTCGCTGCGATCAATCAGCTCATCGGCTTCGAGATAGATGAGATTCGGGTCAATAAAGGGGCTTTCGCCGCGCGGCGCGCTCTCATTGTCAATCACTTGCGCAACAGTTGTCTGCGCGTTGCCAGCCATTGGCGCCATGAAAAGAGCCAAGACAGACGCGGCGGCGCTGGTTGTGAGGTAGCGGCAGAATCGATTCAAGACAGTCTCCTTAGGCGTGACTTGGCATACATCGCCGCTAACGCCTCGTCCATGGGGCGCTGTCTAAATATTATGCAATGCGCCAAAAAAGCCGCCGATAGGCGCTACGCCCTTGCGGCCCGATTGCGCCCCTGCTAACCCGCCAATTCAAGTTTAAAAAGGAGTCAAGCGTGAGTGTTTCCGCTGATGATGTGAAGAAGATTGCCCGCCTGTCGCGCCTCCATGTCGAGGACGCCCAGTTAGAGCCGCTGGCCGGAGAGCTAAATGGTATTCTTAAATGGATTGAGCAGCTCGGCGAAGTCGATGTTGAGGGCGTAGAGCCGATGACATCCGCCGTCGATATGGACGCGCCGCTGCGCCCCGACGCGATTACCGATGGCGGCGTGCGTGACAAAGTTCTGGCTAATGCGCCTAAATCTGATGACGGCTTTTTCGTCGTGCCCAGAAGCGTAGAGTAGGGTGGAGTAGACCATGAGCGATTTAACTAAACTCACATTATCAGATGCGCTAGGCGGCATGGCCAAAGGCGATTTTAACTCCGTAGAGCTGACCGAAGCACATATCAAAGCCTGCGAGGGCGCGGGCAAATTAAACGCCTTTATTACCGACACGCATGACCTTGCCCGCGAGCAAGCCAAAGCGTCCGATGCGCGCCGCGCATCCGGAAGCGTCGGCAAGCTCGAAGGCGCGCCATTGGGTATCAAAGATTTGTTCTGTACTGAGGGCGTGAAAACCTGCGCGGGCAGCAAAATCCTTGGTGATTTTCAGCCGCCTTATGAAAGCTCCGTTACGGCCAATATGAAAGCCGACGGCATGGTGATGCTGGGTAAGCTCAACCTTGATGAATTTGCCATGGGTAGCTCAAATGAGACGTCCAGCTATGGCCCCGTGATTAATCCGTGGCGCAAGAATGAAGACCTCGTTCCGGGCGGCTCGTCCGGCGGCTCTGCTTCTGCGGTCGCCGCGGATTTGTGCCTCGGCGCAACGGCCACCGATACAGGCGGCTCCATCCGCCAGCCTGCGAGCTTTACCGGAACCGTCGGAATTAAGCCGACTTATGGCCGCTGCTCACGCTGGGGCACGGTTGCCTTTGCCAGCTCGCTTGACCAAGCTGGCCCGATTGCCAAAACTGTCAAAGACAGCGCAATCTTGCTTGAGAGCATGTCCGGCTATGACCCCAAAGACAGCACGTCAATCGACGCGCCCGTCCCGGATTGGGTGTCGGCCTGCGGCGCGTCGATTAAAGGTCTGCGCATTGGCATCCCCAAGGAATATACAATCGATGGCATGCCTGCCGAGATTGAAAAATTATGGCAGCAAGGTATTGAATGGCTGAAAGCAGCCGGCGCGGAAATCGTTGATGTGTCCTTGCCGCATACGAAATACGCGCTTCCGGCCTATTATGTTGTGGCCCCCGCTGAGGCGTCCTCAAATCTCGCGCGTTATGACGGCATGCGTTATGGCCTGCGGGTCGAAGGTGAAAACCTCGCGGATACCTATGAGCGCACACGCACCGAAGGCTTTGGCGACGAAGTACGCCGCCGCATCATGATTGGCACATATGTTCTGTCCGCCGGATATTATGACGCCTATTATCTGCGCGCCCAAAAAGTGCGTACAAAAATCGCGGATGACTTTAAGGCTGCGTGGGAAAAATGTGACGCGCTTCTGACGCCCACATGTCCTTCTGCGCCCTTCGCCGTGGGCCGCAAAGTCAATGACCCGATCACGATGTATCTAAACGATATTTTCACGGTCACAGCGAATTTGGCTGGCCTCCCGGGGATTAGCGTCCCCGCCGCGCTAGACGCTGACGGCTTGCCGCTCGGCTTGCAGATTATTGGCCGCGCCATGGATGAGGAGACGGTGTTTAAGGCGGCGAGCGCGCTTGAGACGGCCGCTGGGTTTACGGCTAAGCCGACGAAGTGGTGGTAGGGAATGAGCATTGAACTTATTGGGATAATTCTAATAGGAGGGATTGTTGGACTTGGAATTGAACGCCGCAAGCGATCAAAAGTACAAGATC
>CALKXN010000199.1 GCA_938003555.1 uncultured Robiginitomaculum sp.
CGCGCTACGTGAAGCCCGCCGGATTGCTCGCGCGCCCATTTCGCGCCGCGCCGTAGAGCCCGCTGAATTTGAGCGGGTTTTATCCAATATTTACGCCCAGGGCGATCTATCAGAAACGGCGGCCAATGTGCTGGATGGCCCGCAGGACTTAACGGCGCTTGCCGATAATATTCCGCAGACATCGGACTTGCTCGATAGTGATGATGACGCGCCGGTGATTAAACTGATCAACGGGATTCTCCAAGAAGCCATTCGCCAAAAGGCCTCTGATATTCATATCGAGCCTTATCAAAATCGCGTCTCCACGCGCTTGCGCGTGGATGGGGCTTTGCGTGAAGTTCTGTCTCTGGCGCCGCAGCTTTCCGGCTCGCTCGTTAGCCGCGTCAAAGTTATGGCGCGTCTTGATATTGCCAAAAAACGTGTCCCCCAAGATGGGCGCTTCTCGCTGAATTTGGGTGAGCGCGCGGTAGATATTCGCGTCTCCACATTGCCCAGTCAATATGGCGAGCGCGTGGTGATGCGCCTGCTGGAAAAAACCGCGCAGCTTCTCGATCTCTCGCAAATTGGATTGGGCGAAGATGATCTGGCTTTGATGCGCCGCGCCATTGCTCGTCCCAATGGTATCGTTCTTGTGACGGGGCCAACGGGCTCAGGTAAAACCACCACGCTTTACGGCGCGGTCAGTGAGCTTAATGATGGTTCACGTAATATTTTGACGATTGAAGATCCGGTCGAATATGCGCTGGACGGGATCGGCCAAACGCAAGTGAACGCCAAAATCGGCATGAGCTTTGCGGCGGGGCTGCGCGCGATTTTGCGTCAAGATCCTGACGTGGTGATGGTCGGCGAAATCCGTGACCCGGAAACGGCTGAGATTGCCGTGCAGGCCGCGCTGACGGGGCATCTGGTTTTGTCGACAGTCCATACCAATAGCGCGGCGGCGGCGATTGCGCGCCTGCGCGATATGGGTATTGAGAGTTTTCTGCTGGCCTCCACGGCCACTGCAATTGCCGCGCAGCGCCTTGTGCGAAAATTATGCGATGAATGCAAAGAGGCTTATGTGCCCAATGCGCGCGAGCTGTCTGATCTTGGATTGTCGCCCAAATCCAAGCCGACATTTTACGCGCCCAAAGGCTGTACGACATGTCGCCAAACCGGCTATGATGGTCGCCTGGGCATATTTGAAATTATCAGCGTGGATGACGAGATTAAACGCCTCATCCATGACCAAGCGCGGGAGAGTGATATTTCCGCGGCGGCCTTTAAAGACCGCGCGACTTTGCTACAAAGCGGGGCAAGCCATGTGACAGGCGGGCGGACAAGCGCCGCCGAAGTGCTGCGGGTTTGCCGCGCCAGCGAATCTTCGGAGGCCCTCTAAATGGAGACCTTTGATTACGCCGCCGTCAACGGAGCGGGACGTAAAACCTCCGGATCGATCAATGCCGCCAGCGCCCGCGCGGCGCGTGATCTTTTACGCGCTCAAAAACTGACGCCGATTTCGATTGCGCCGGCAAAATCCAAAAACCAAGCCAAGGCGGCGACGGGCGGGCAAAGCGTAAAGTTTAAACATCTGACGCAATCGACGCGCCAAATTGCCATCCTGATTGACGCGGATACCCCCGTCGAAGAATCCCTTAAAGTCGTGGCACAGCAATTTGATGGCCATAATATGCGCCCCATTTTAATGGGCGTGCGTAGCCGCGTCATGGAAGGCGCGCGCCTTTCCGAAGCGCTGGCTAGTTTCCCCAAAGCGTTTCCTGAGCTATATTGCTCCATGGTGGCCTCGGGCGAAATGTCGGGGCAGCTTCCTGCGGTGCTCAACCGTCTTGCGGAGGATTATGAGGCCGCCCAAGGCATTCGCCGCAAAGTTCTGGGCGCAACGATTTATCCCATTATTCTGTCTTTTGTGGCGCTGATTGTGACGACGATTTTAATGGTCGTGGTCGTGCCTAAAGTTGTCGATCAATTTGATACGCTGGGACAGGATTTGCCGCCGCTAACGGTGGCGGTCATTGGGCTGTCAAATTGGCTCACCAAATATGGCGTCTATTTAGCGTTCGCCATTGTGAGCGCGATTGCGGCCTTTATTTTCGCGCTGCGCCGGCCCGCCTTTCGATTATCCGTAGATAAATTTATCCTGCGTCTGCCGCTGCTCGGCAATATGGCGCGCAGCCTAAACGCCGCGCGGTTTGCGCGCACCGCCGCCAGCCTGATGTTTTCCGGAACGCCCAGCGTCGCAAGCCTTGAGGCGGCCAGTCACACATTGCGCAATTCTTTGATGCGCGGAAAAACCATCGCAGCGATTGAACGTATTCGCGAAGGCCAGAGCATATCGCGCGCCTTGCGCAACGCCGATGTGTTTCCGCCGCTTGTTGTGCAAATGGTGGCGGGCGGCGAAACGGGCGGGGATGTCGCCGGGATGTTTTTAAAATCTGCTGACTATCTTGAAGGCGAACTGGACAGCGTGATAAATGTTTTCCTCGCTTTGCTCGAACCGCTTATTATTATTTTTCTGGCGATTATTGTACTGCTGATTATCGGCGCAATTTTTCTGCCTATTTTGCAGCTTAACTCCGCTGTGCTTTAACGAGGTGATCATGACTGATAAAACTCAAATTGATGATATTGAAAAGGATAATGAATCCGGCTTCACATTGGTCGAAGTCATGGCTGTTATGGCAATTATCGCAATTGGCGTTACGATTGTTGTGGTCAATGTTTTGCCCAATATCGGCACTGCCAAGGCGCAAAAAGCGGCGGTGGATATTAGCGTGCTCTCGGGCGCGCTGGAACAATATCATCTGGATTTAGGTAGCTACCCTGATGAGCGCGACGGGCTGCAAGCCCTGCGCACGGCTCCATCTGGTTTGCGCAATGGTGAGCTTTACCGCACTGGAGGATATATCAAAAAACTTCCAACAGACCCGTGGGGATATGAATATTATTACCGCTTCCCGGGCGAATATGGCGCATTTGATCTCTATAGCTACGGCGCGGATGGTGAAGAGGGCGGCGAAGGACTGGACGCGGATGTCACCAGCTGGAGCGAATAAAACCCACAATAAGTCGGCGGGGTTTACCCTTGTCGAGGTTCTGACGGTCCTGTTCATCATGGCGCTTGTGACGGGCGCAGTGGTGCTGACCTTGCCCAAAGACCCGCCCGCTGCAC
>CALKXN010000200.1 GCA_938003555.1 uncultured Robiginitomaculum sp.
GAGCTTCTTAAGACATGCGCGCGCGAAGGACTTAGCATCGCGCAGGTTATGCTCGCCAATGAAGATGCGCGCCGCCCGCGTGAGAAAACACTGTCCGGTCTGGATCATATTTGGGACGTGATGAGGGCCTGTATTGATCGAGGTCTGTCACAACGCGGAGAGCTTCCCGGTGGCCTGAAGGTCAAACGCCGCGCGCCTGATATTTGGGACAAGCTACAAAACTCCCCCGGCGCAAATGAGCGTGAGCAGCTTTTTGATTGGCTCAATGTCTACGCTATGGCCGTGAATGAAGAAAACGCGGCCGGCGGACGCGTTGTCACGGCCCCGACGAATGGCGCAGCCGGCATCATTCCTGCCGTTATCCGTCATTACGGCGCAGGCGAGAGCGCCACAGCCGATATGCGGCGCACATTTTTGCTGACCGCGGCAGGAATTGGGCTTTTATACAAACAGCGCGCCTCAATTTCAGGTGCTGAAATGGGATGCCAAGGCGAAGTCGGCGTGGCCTGTTCTATGGCGGCGGGTGGTCTGGCGGCCATGTGGGGCGCAAATCCTAACCAAGTCGAACACGCCGCCGAAATTGGAATGGAGCACAATCTGGGTCTGACCTGTGACCCCGTCGGCGGCCTCGTCCAAATCCCGTGTATTGAGCGTAACGCGATTGGGTCAGTCAAAGCCGTCAATGCAGCGCGCCTTGCCATGCATGATGATGGCACAGGCCACAAAGTTTCTCTAGATCAAGTCATAGAAACCATGCGCCAAACAGGTCTAGATATGAGTCATAAATACAAAGAGACGAGCCAAGGCGGGCTCGCCGTCAATGTCATTGCCTGTTAATTTAACTTACTGAACGCGGAACGTAATACGCTGTTCTTGACCTTTTGAAACATCAGCAACACCGTTCACAGTCTTGGGTGAGAACCGCAGGCTTTTGATGGAGTCTATTCCAGCCTTTTCAAAGTTTCTCGCATATGTCCCGCTATAATCGATATCGAGCATGACGATATTAGAAGCCCTGCCCCTTGTATCAATATCATAGCTAAAGTTCATGACGACAGTTTCCTCAAAGCCCCGACTAATTGCACGCTCGGGATAAGTTCCAGATAACTTATTTATGCGCTTGGCCTCGACAATCACATCGGACGCAGGCGCGACGGGCACAGGCGTAATGGCAGCAAGCTGAACAGGCTCAGGTTCAGGCGGTGTGATGGCTGTCTCTTGCGTGACCGTAGGAGCTTCAGGCTCAACTTCAACATAGTCCGCAATAGGCGCAATGCTTGCCGTTTGCACAGCAGGAGCTTCAGCGGGTATAAGCGCTTGCTGCGCCTCTAAGCGATCCGCCTCACGGCGAGAACGGGTCAGACTATTAAGGAGCTCACCGGTAATACGGTCACCCGCAGAAAGACCGTAAAGCGCTTTATAATCCGTCATGGACTGTGTGAACTCCGGTGACATTTTTCCATCCACAGGACCGAAATAGAACCCAAGTGCAGACAGATCAGTTTGCACTCTGGTGATAACGCCAGAATAAGCATTGTCAGTCGCAGCCTCGTCAGAAGGTTTCTCCGCCGCTGCGGGTTTAGGCGCGGGTTTAGCCACCTCTGTCTCGCGAATACGAATCTCCGGCGCGGAGATTTTCGGTAAAGCCGCAACTTTGACAAGGTCTACTTTAGCTTTCGCCTTCGCGGTGTCTTTAGCGGCAACACTGTCATCGCCCGCTTCCGCCATAAATTCGTCAAAGGCCAATTGGTAGTCAAATATTTCAACCGCAGGCGCGTCTTTCAGGACCGCTTTTTCAGGAGCAGGCATAGTCGCCTTTTTGGCGGACATGTCTTTCGGCTTAACCGCCGGGGCCTTCGCATCTTCTTTTGTGACCGTTTCATCAGTGGTCACAGCCTTGGCAGGTTTCATTGTTAAATCAGTGGCCTTTGCTGCATCACCCACATTAGGTTTTGCCACAACGGGCGGCGCAGAGAGAACTTCGGTTTGCACAGGACTGGCCGCAACGGATTTAACAGGCGCCTTGGCTATTGTGCGAACCTTATCACCCGGTGAATTGAGCGCAGTATATCCAATAATGCCGGCCACAGCGATCGCGGCAGCGCCGGCCATAAGTTGTCCTGTAAGGCGGCCCTTTGCAGCTTCACTTGCTACGCTGAGAGCTTGCGGAGCGCGCTGACGCGCAGAGATTAAGCGCGACCGCATTGCGGCGCTGCGCGAGCGGCGCGGCGCGGGTTTAATCTTAGCCGGCTTGACAGGAGTCTCAGTGCTAATCTTCGGGGCCTCAACCTTGGCAACCTTCACGACTTTCGCTTTAACTGGCGTAAATCCCGGAACATTAGGGGCCTTCGCTGCAATGTCACGGACTTGCTCAATTGTGCGGCCTTCATCAACGAGGGTCAGCGCAGAACTGATCGCCAGTTCACGGTCAGTAATCGCGGATATTTCAGATTTGGTTTGATCTAGGTTGGTTGTTAGCGCGGCCGCATCGGCTTTCGCCTGAGCTGTGCGTTGCTCAGCTTTGGACTTCGTTTCTTTGGCGCGGTTTAAGCCATCTTGGGCTTTCGCAAAGGCCGTTTTCCGATCTGAGAGATTGGCGGAGGCTTTTGAGATATCTGCACTCAACAAAGCGTCACGCTCTTTGGATGTTGCGATCAACTCTTGCGCGGCGTTGGCTTCTTTTTGAACTGCTGTCAGAAGGTCTTTTTGGGCATTTGCTTTAGCCAAAGCCTCTTGGGCAATGCGATCAGCCTTCTCAAATGCGCTCTTCGCTTTAGCAATGCGAGCCTCAAGCTTTTCCGATGACTTCGCTGTTTCATCAACCGTATTGCGAAGCGCGGTGCGGCGTTGGTGTAAGGCCTCAACGTCTTTTTGAACTATATTCTGCGCGGATAATGCGGCGCTATAGTGATTTGTAAGCTCGGCAATCTCTGCCTCGGCTTTGGACAAATCGACTTGACCTTGCTCAGATAAATCATGCGCCGATTTGAGGTTATGACGAAGCGTTTTGGCGCGGTCGCGCGCACTGTCCCGGCGCGCGGAAAGCGCGGCGAGTTCTTCGCCGAGACGCTCACGCTCTGCGCGCAGCTCGGCTTGTCTGGCGCGGGCCAGTTCTAATTGGCGAGCTTCTTCGGCACGGCGCGCCTCTTCTGCGACGCGAATTTCCTCGAGGCGGCGCTCTTCGTCCAACCGCGCCTGTTCAGCTCTGCGCGCAGCTTCGGCCTCAGCCAGCTCAATTTGCGCCTTTTCCATTTCGGCAATGCGCTGCTCTTCTGCGGCGCGGGCTTGATCCGCAAGCTCAGCAGCTTCTTTCGCGCGGCGCTGGGCTTCTTCTTGAGCGGCCTGTGCCCGCTCCATTTGCTTGCGACTGGCATCCGCGGCGCGCGACGCTTCTTCGGCGCGAATCTCAATATCACTTTTCACAGCGGGCGCGGCGGCGGCAATGATCGGGGTAGCTTTGCGGGCAAAGCGTCCGAGCAACCCGGAGCTATCTGATGCGTCTTGAGTGATGTCAGTCTTTGGAGCTGGCGCGGACTTAATCGCAGCTGGCCATTTCATTTCAGCTTCAACGTCAACTTCAAAACTGGAGATAAAAATTGTGTCACCGGCCACAAAGGCATCGGCGTAATTTTCAGGGATAAGAACGCAAGTTTCATCGCCTAGAGCAACACAATCGAGCAAAGTGCCCTTTTGTCCGTCCACCCAGCCGATAGGCGACAACCATTGATCATTGCCGCTATTGGTTTTCTTAACCGTCACCAAAAGCTGCGTGCGATCGCACGGCATATTAATGATAAAACTGGCGTGATCTTCGCCCACACGAATGATTTGCTTAGCGCTCATAGTCTTCCCCTACCCAAATTGCTGCTCAAGCAGCCAAATTTATACTCCCCCGCGCTAAAACGATTCGCAAA
>CALKXN010000201.1 GCA_938003555.1 uncultured Robiginitomaculum sp.
AATGGCCAAATTGGTATGAAGGCAATGAGTTCCGCGCCCTGCGTGATGAGATGCTGAAATAGCTGACACTTAAGTCATTCAAATGAAAAAAATTCGGATTAAATTTTCGGGGCGCATCGCACCCGATCAAAACCCGTCTTACTGGTTGGCCCTTTTTGAAAAGGGCCAACCCATAATAGATAATTGCGAATTCATTTTTGATCCGAATGAGACGGATTATGACTGGCTTGTCGTTTATGAAGACCTCATGTATTTTGAAGGGTCCCGCAGATCCAGCCGTATAGAGACGCTCGCCTGCCCCCAATCGCACACCTTGCTCATCACGCAAGAACCCTCCGCAATCAAAATTTATGGGCCTAAATTTCTAGGCCAATATGGCCATGTGCTGAGCGCGCAGCCCGCCGAAATCGTGGCCCACCCGCGCCATATTTTAGAGGTCGCTCCGGTCAGATGGTTTTATGGACGACCGCTGGACAAAACCAATCGGGTTTACACCCCGCTGGATGATTTCATCGCAAGAGCGCCCATCCAGAAAACAAAAGAGGCCTCTACGGTCTGTTCTGACAAAACCATGACGCCAACGCTTAAAAAACGTTTTGACTTTACCAAACGTCTGGATGCCGAACTTGGCGATCAATTTGATTGGTTCGGTAGAGGCGTACGGCCAATAAATGAGAAGTCCGAAGCGATGGATGAATACCGTTATCACGTTGCCATTGAGAACCATATTTTTCCGCATTATTGGACAGAAAAAATCGCGGATAGTTTCCTCGCCTATTGCCTACCTTTTTACTACGGGCCCGATAATATTTCCGAATATTTCCCCGAAGGAAGCTATATTCCGATTGATATAAATAAACCCGACGAAGCGATTGAAATCATTAAGAAAGCACTCGAAGACAATGTTTATGAAACACACCTGCCCAAAGTCATTGCAGCGAGAAATCTTGTCCTGGAGCGCTATAATCTCGTCAATGTGGTCGCGCGTCTCGTCAACCAACACCATAATGAAACTCTAGAGCCCGCCGCCACGCCTCGCAAAATTATGGGCCGTCATGCCTTTCGAAAACATCATCCTTTCGCGGCCGCGTTCGACGTTATTCACCGCGCGAAATGCCGCTTAAAATATGGGCGCAATTAGACCCGCCAGCCCGCACAAAATTTTCCAAGAGAAGATTCACCCGATATTGGGGGAATAGGTCATGAGCTCGTTGCGAATAAAGAGAATTAGATGCTAAATAATTCAAAATTCTGGGCAAAATCTGGATAGAAAATTAACTACAGGCTGGGGCAATTTACCTATCGCCGCGCGCAAGATAGAGGGTATTGATAAAATTATGACACCCCGCAAACCCATTGCAAAAATAGTTAGCGTTTCTTTGATCGGCGTTTTACTTTGGCTCGGCTGGCCAATTTACGGATTTTTGTCACAACAATATGAGACTGCGCGGGCGCCGTGGGGATGGAGCGCGGCACCATCAGAACTACCGGAAGCCTCAACATACGTCATAACAGGATATGTCGCGCCTGGCGGGGAAGCACTAGCGATACTCCAAAAGCGACGTGAAACTATAAATGCACCAAGCCTGTCTGCTGCCGTTGCAATCAATGGAGAGATTGTATGGGCGGCGCAACAGGGTGGGCAGATATCAAGGCCCAAACACCCGCCACGACGCAGACTTCATATCGAATTGGCTCCACCAGCAAACCCGTAGGAATAACGGGACTGGCCAAACTGGTTGATGACAAAAAAGTTGATTTAGACGTCCCCCTATCAACCTATGCATCTGACCTTCCTAACGCCGCATGGCAGGAGGTGACGCTTCGGCAATTGGCTTCGCACATGGCAGGCATAGCCGCTTATGAAGAGAACACGGACTGGGTCGGGTTTTATCAAAGCTTGGCGCTGCAGCGGCGCTTTGATCACCCCAAGGCAGCGCTTTCCGTATTTGATGGCTCGAAACGACTTTATCCGCCAGAGAGTAAATTTCACTATTCGGGGTATGATAATGTTTTGATGAGCGCAGTTCTCAGTGAGGCTACAGATATTCCCTATGACGATGTGATGGCGCAATATGTGTTTGATCCGCTCGGCCTTACCTCAATTAAAGCCGATCACTTAACAACTACAGCTGATAAGGTCGCCGTTTCATATCAAATTAAAAACGCAAAGTTCAAACCGTGGCGATCTGTGGATTTAAGTCATAAACTTGCGGCGGGTGGTTATGTCGCCAACCCGTCAGAGCTTGCATTGCTCGGCGCGGCTTGGCTGGATGATGATTTCATATCGCCGTCAGTCCGGGAAACCTTTTGGACGCCTGCCACGCTCTCTACAGGCGATGTAAATGAACAGGATTACGCCTTAGGGTTTCGGCGCAAATCTTGGCCCATTGAAGGTGTTGGGGAAGTGGAACATCTAAATCATGGCGGCGTATCAAAGGGGGCGCAGTGCTGGCTGATGATTGTGCCTGAATATAATTTGGTTTTGGTCATTTCTACAAATCGAAGAACTGAGCAATTTTTTGACTTTGCGGATGTTTACGTTGATTTGCTCGAAGTTTTTATTCCCGCATCGCAAAAACAAAACCCTTAGCCCGAGAACGCAAACTTCATCCATGTAAAGTCTAAATTAGGCATGCTAAATTCAATCGTGAAAAGATTCATCCGATATTAGGGGGAATAGGTCATGAGCTTGTCGCCTGTTGAGAGAATGAGGTGTCGAAATTTGCACCTTAAAGGCTACGGTAGGGGATAATATTTATGAATCGGGACGACGACATGATTTCTTGGGCGAGAGCAGCACTTTTATCAGCCATGACTTTATTGGCTTCAATTTTAATCATTGGGTTTGCGCAAGCCGCATATGCTGATGGCCCGGCGGGTAATCCAAATGACCAAGCCGCAAAATTCCGCCAGCTTGGCCCGGAAAGTCTCCCGACGCCCAATATTTTCCGCACAGCTTCCGGCGCGCCCGGACCTGCTTATTGGCAGCAAAACGCTGACTATATCATCAATGTGACGCTGGATGATGAGAACAAGCGTATCATCGGCTCTGAAACTATTCGTTACACAAATAACTCCCCTGACCCGCTGCGTTATCTATGGGTATCGCTTGATCAGAACCGTTTCCAAGACGGCTCTACGGCCCGCATGAGCGAAACAGCCAGCACCTCCGGCACGCGCCGTAGCAGCGGCGGCTCCGGTGACAGCCTGTCCTTTAACGCCCTCGCCAGACAGCAAGCCCTCGCCGATGTCGATTACGGCGCAAAAATTCAAGCCGTCAAAGATAGCCGCGGCAAAAACTTATCTTATGTCATCAACGACACGATGATGCGCATCAACCTTCCCGCTACGCTTCCTCCGGGCGAGACTTTCACATTCGGTATTGATTGGGAACATGCCATGATCGACGAAGCCATTATTGGCGGACGCGGCGGTTATGAGCATTTTGCAGAGAACGATACCTATATCTATTTTCTCGCCCAGTGGTTCCCGCGCATGGCGGCCTATACCGATTATACAGGTTGGCAGAATAAACAGTTCCTCGGCCGCGGTGAGTTCACGCTCGAATTTGGCGATTATGAAGTCAACATCACTGTACCAGACGACCATGTCGTTTCCGCAACGGGCGTTTTGCAAAATGAACGCAAGGTTCTGTCTGCAAAGCATCGTCGCCGCCTAAATAAAGCTCGTAATGCCGACAAACCGATGTTCATCATCACGCCCGAAGAAGCCAAAGAGAACGAGGACGGCGAGAAATCCCGTGATTTCGTGACATGGCAGTTCAAAGCCGAAAATGTTCGCGACTTTGCATGGTCCAGCTCTCGGAAATATATCTGGGACGCGCAAGGTTATCAGCAAGACAGTGATGAAAATCCATTTGTTATGGCGATGAGCTTCTACCCCAATGAAGCCGAGCCGATTTGGAGCATGTATTCAACACAGGCCGTCATTCACACTATGGATGTCTATAATCGCTTCGCCTTTGCCTATCCCTATCCCACTGCCCAAAGCGTAAATACGTGGGAGCGCGGCGGCATGGAATATCCGATGATTACCTTTAACGGATATCGCCCCTCAAAAGATGAAAAATCCGGTGAAGTGACCTATTCGCGCGGCATTAAATATGGCCTAATCGGCGTAATCATTCACGAAGTCGGCCAGATCTATTTCCCGATGGTCGTCAATTCAGACGAGCGCCGCTGGACATGGATGGATGAAGGGCTAAACAGCTTTTTGGAATATTTAGCAGAATATGAGTGGGAAGAAGGTTTCCCGATTTCCGGCGGCGTCAATAACCCGCTCGACGTGATCCCGCGCTATATGACGTCATCCAATCAAGTTCCGATCATGACGCAGTCTGACAGTATCTTGCAGTTCGGTCCCAACGCTTATTCCAAGCCTGCGGCTTCGCTGATGGTGCTTCGTGAAACCGTTATGGGCCGCGAACTCTTCGACCATGCCTTTAAAGAATACGCGACGCGCTGGAAATTCAAACGCCCAACGCCTGCTGACTTCTTCCGCACCATGGAAGATGCCTCTGCTGTAGACCTGGATTGGTTCTGGCGCGGTTGGTATTTCGGCACGGACCACGTCGATGTTGGTATTACATCTGTGCGTGAGTATAAAATCAGCACGCAAGATCCTGAGGTCGAAAACCCGATGCGGGCAGAGCGCGACGCGCTAAATTATCCTGAAACGATTACGCAGCGCCGTAACCGCGAAGAAGGCATGACAACCCGTATTGAGCTTCACCCTGAAATTGGCGATTTCTACAATGAAAACGACAAATATACGGCGTCAAATAAAGACAAGAACAGCTTTAAGGGTTTTGTCAAAGGCCTCGATGATTGGGAGCGTAAAGCTTATGATCGCGCGATCGACGAAGACCAGCATGTCTATTTCATCGACTTTGAAAATGTCGGCGGTCTAGTTACGCCTATCCCGCTCAAGATCAGCTATCAGAATGGCGAAGTTGAAGAGATGATGATTCCGGCCGAAATCTGGCGCCGCAGTCCTGAAAAAGTAAGCAAATTACTTATTCGTGACAAGCGCATTGCCAGCATCGAAGTCGATGCCCATCATCAAACGGCAGATGCTGATTTCTCAAATAACAGCTTCCCGCCGCAAATTGCGCAATCGCGTTTGCAGCTTTACAAAAGCTCGGGCAGTCGCCGCAACTTGATGGCAGACATGATGGTTGAGCTCAAAGGCGAAGACAAAGACGCGCCCAAGACATCGGACACAGAAGTTCCGATGACGCCTCAACAGTAAGCTCATATTTGATAAGGCGGCGTTCATATCGCCGCCTTATATTGACCCCATGATATCACGACGCATATTTACTGGCTCCGCCCTCGCCGCCCTAACGCTTAGCGCGGCAGCGCCCGCTTACGCTCACCGTCAAAAGCTTTCCTATGTCGATATTGAATGGCTTAAGGCGAGTAGCGAGATCGGTGTCACCCACCGCATTCATATGCATGACGCGGTCAAAGCGCTGGTCGCGAAAGGCAAACTCGACAGCCCCGCGCTGACGGATATGCGCAGTCAGGCCATTTTAGCGCTTTATATCCAAGAGCAATTTGCGATTTACGACAAAAATGAGCGCCGCATTCAACTGAGTGTTCTCGGCGCGGAGATTCAAGGCTCTGATATTTTTATCTTCATGACAGGAAAATTAGACAGCCCGCCGAAAGGCCTCTCAATTTTCTGCGAAATTCTGCATGCAGCCTATCCGAGTCAAAGAAATCATGTCACAGTTACCTTACCGGGCGAGGTTCATACCGTCACATTTAAGGCAAAGGACCCCGTCAAAACCGTATTTTAAACTTCGGAGACTGATGTGTTAATCGTCCACCATTTGAATAATTCCCGCTCGCAACGTATTTTATGGCTACTCGAAGAACTCGGCGTCGAATATGACGTTCGCCGCTATGAACGCGACCCGGATACCAACCGCGCCCCCGCAGAGCTT
>CALKXN010000202.1 GCA_938003555.1 uncultured Robiginitomaculum sp.
AGCCAGAAGCAGTCCAAAACTGGTGGTCATGACGATAGCCACGACGCGGCGCAGTGTAATATCCGGGGATATAGACCAAAAATAACTTAGCCCGCACCACGCTACGCAAATTATAAGAAGCGGATTGAAAACAACCATCCGTAAGAACTTCGCCAGATTTTTAACGATAAGGGCGATGATGATCAAATAACTCGGATACCAAAGCATTCGCGAAATCGGACTTTCATAATCCAAATTGGTCGGGTCCGTCAGAAGCAATGCTATGATTGCGCTTGAAAAATGCAAAATAAGCCAGAACACGGCGATCTCTTCGAGCCATGAAAATGCTTTTACAATCGCGCCATTGCGCGCGCTGATTTGGCCACGGTCATTTGCGGCAATCGTATTCATGCGCTGTCGCCATACATTTGCGGCGGAGCGTAATCATTCACAATAGCCCCAACGCACATTCCGCCCGAAGCTGCAATTTTAGACATAGCCCCAACCGTGCTCTGGTCATGGCGTCCGGAACTCACAAGGATTGTTCCATCCACTTCACCGAGCACAGTGCGATGCGCTGCGCTGCGATCCAGTGAAGGCACATCGACAAAACTGACCGCGTAATTATCGCGCAGAGCGTTCCAATAGTCGCGACTACTTGCCAGATGAACATGTTGCCCATCTTGCATCTGATCCCAGAGAAATTGAGACACAACCAAACCGCTATCGCCCACAGTGTGCAGAGCGCAATAGCCCGCTTGAGCAGCGATGGGGTCGTCAACAAGAAGAGGGCTCACCTGCCAGAACGGAAGAACGCCAAAGCTGGCATCATAAGGGCCATTGAGCGAACCATTCACAGATTGCGCCGCTGGCTCAGATAATGCAGCATATTGCGCGTTCTGAGAAAAATCCAAATCAATAAGCGCGCTACGTTTATTTTCGCTGGCCGCCTGAAGCGCTAAAGCGCGCGCGACATGGCTTGTCCCCATTGCCGCCGCGCCAGCGCAGACCGCAAAAACCTTTCCGCGCGCATCAGCACGCGGCTGCGCCAAAAGCGCAGTCAGGGCAGCAGACATATCAGGCGCGCTCATGGGCGCTATCCCTGATACGGCGTTTGGCCAATGACGGGGATGTGCTCACCATTCGGGCCGAGTACATATTGAACTGGCTCTTCATATGCTGGTGTCGCTTGCATCTGAGGCGCGCCCTGAGCCGCTAATGCAGCAGCGTAGGGGTTTTCGGTTTGCGCGTGGCCATAAGCATACCCATCCGTACCCGTCATCTGCGGCTGCTCTCCATATACGGGATCAACATAAGGCTGGTTATAATAAGCCGCAGTTTGATCTTCGGTTGCCACATAAGGCGTTGGGCCAACGACGTCGCCTGTATCATATTGCGTGCCGGCATAAGCCGCAGCGCCCGTCGCGCCAATTTGGGCCGCAGCCGGAGCATAGGGCACATTCGGTTCATATTGCGGCATGGGCGTTTGTGGTTGATAGGGCTGTACCGGCTCAGGAATAGGGCTGGCCGTAGGCGCGTAATCATCATTACGACGACCGCGGCCTTCACCACTGCGCGTGCCGCGATTAGGGCTCCCGCCATAGATTGAGGGATCAAGAAATACGCCAAGCAAACCAATCATCAATGCCGTCATCGCCGCGCCAAGAATCGAAACAAGGCGAACAATTTTTTTCATGTTCCGGCCTTTGCGCGCCAAGTTGGCCCGGTTAATTTCTTTAACATTATCAGAACGCGCTTCTACGCTTTCCTGACGTGCCAACGCATCTTGCTCGCGCGCGTTGAGGCCCTCAAGGCGAGCCTCAAGCGTTTTCTTCTCTCTGAGAAGGTTTTGATATGTCGGAGACAATGACGCCATACGGCCAAGTTTGTTTTCAGCCGCGCGTAATTGCCCCACGAGCACAATCTCTTTCTCACGGAAACTATCGGCAAGGGCCTGATGCCTTGCGCGCTCTGTCTGAAGGCCCTGAAAAACTGTATTCGGGCCTGTCCGGCGTCCGCCTTGGGCGCTTCCGCCGCCCGCCGCCATCAATTGACGAATTTCAGCGATTTCCAATTCTTTCGCTTTGACCGGGTTTGAGCTTGGTAAATATTTAGCCAGAAGCTGTTTACGCTCAAGTTCAGCTTGCGCCAAACGCGCCTGAACGCGGTCTTCACGATACAGGTCAATCGTTGCCGGCGTATTGCGCAGGGCATCTTCAGTTGCGGCCAACGCAGCTTCAGACTCGGACATTGCGGCTCGCGCGGCATTTAACTGTACGCGTAAATCTTCGGTGCGCTTCTGAACGCCCCCGCGTTCACTATCAAAATCAGCAAGATTGTTCTTGGTTAAAAATGCACCGATTGCGCTATCAATCTTGCGAAGTTGGCCTTCTGTCGCTTCACGTTGCTGAGAAATTCCGTCACTCTTGCCTTCGTCAAACAAAACCCGGCGATAAGACATATATGCATCAATCGCCATATTAAGCGTTTCAACAGCGACCTGAGGGTTCTCATGTTCAAAACTCATATTAATGATAGAGGATTTCGGCACGGCCCCAACGCGGAACGCACTTTCAAACTTCTTAAGCATGTCATTTCGCGCGGTAAGTTTAACACTCGGGTTCGAACTTGTTAGTTTACTGGC
>CALKXN010000203.1 GCA_938003555.1 uncultured Robiginitomaculum sp.
TACGGTCAAATACTCAGTTAATCCAATGGTCATTCGCCGATCCCCGCTCCGCTTTCAATCTCTACCATTTCCACGCCGGTTTCACGGGTACGGGAGATTTGATCCGTAATATTTTGTTTTTTAACGCCCTCGCGTGTGCGCAATGTCAGGACAATTGCGCCGATCAGCGCGACCAGCAAGATCAGTCCGGCTGCCTCAAAAAAGAAGGCGTAATCGGTAAACATCACATTACCAAAAGCTTCTATATTCGACAGCCCGTCTTCACGCGGCGCAGGCGTCGCGCTACTGCCTGAGAAATAACTTGCGCCAATTACAACAAGCTCCGCCAGCAATATCCCCGCCACAACAAAGCCCATCGGGAAATAGCTAAAGAAGCCGCGTTTCATTTCGACAAAATCCACATCCAGCATCATCACAACGAAGAGGAACAGCACGGCAACCGCGCCGACATAAACCATGACCAGCAGGAGCGCTAAAAACTCCGCGCCCATCAAGACAAATAGCCCGGCTGCTGAGAAGAATGTGAGGATCAAAAACATGACCGAATGCACCGGATTACGCGAGGCCACGACCATAAAGGCCGCGGCGATTGCAACCGCTGAAATGAGATAAAATGAAATGACTGGAAGCACGTTATAATGGCCTTTTGATTCTGCGCCCGCTTTAGCGGTATGGCGCGTCCATAGCTAGGTTTTTTGCGATCTGGCGTTCCCACCGATCACCATTGGCGAGTAATTTTTCTTTGTCGTAGTAAAGCTCTTCGCGGGTCTCTGTGGCAAATTCGAAATTCGGCCCTTCGACAACCGCGTCGACGGGGCAAGCTTCTTGGCACAGGCCACAATAAATACATTTTACCATATCAATATCATAGCGCGTTGTGCGGCGTGATCCATCCGGGCGCGGCTCAGCTTCGATAGTGATGGCTTGAGCCGGGCAAATCGCTTCACATAGCTTACAGGCAATGCAACGCTCTTCGCCGTTTGGATAACGGCGCAGCGCGTGTTCTCCGCGAAAGCGCGGCGAGAGCGGGCCTTTTTCAAACGGATAATTCACCGTCACTTTGGGGCGAAAGAAATATTTCAGCGCCAGCCAGAATGCCCCGATAAAATCGAGGAACATGGCGCCGCGGATAAATTGTTTTACGCGCGTCATACTGCGCCCCCTCTAATAAAGACGACCCACGCGGACACCCACATGACGGCCAGTAGTGATGTCGGTAGAAAGACTTTCCAGCCCAGGCGCATAAGTTGGTCGTAACGGTAACGCGGCACAATCGCTTTCACCATGGCAAACATGAAGAATACAAAACCACATTTAGCCACAAACCATAAGACAGGCGGCACAAATTGAACGCCAATATCAATCGGCGCGTACCATCCGCCCAGGAATAAAATCGTCGTCATCGCGCACATCAGCGTAATGTTGAGATATTCCCCAAACATGAAGAGTAGATAAGGGGTAGAAGAATATTCGACCTGATAACCCGCGACCAACTCTGATTCCGCCTCAGGCAAATCAAAGGGCGGACGGTTGGTTTCAGCCAAGGCCGAGATAAAGAACAGGATGAACATGTAGAACATGACCGGCGCAATCAGCAGTGCTTTGGGGCTCGTCAGGTAAAAGGCATGCCAATTCCAAAAGCCGTGACCCTGCGCAACGACTATGTCAGTTAAGTTCAATGACCCAACAACTAACAATACGGTGACGATAATAAAGCCGATAGAGACTTCATAAGACACCATCTGCGCCGCGCTGCGAAGCGCGCCGAGGAACGGATATTTCGAATTTGATGCCCAACCGCCTATGATAATGCCGTAAACGCCGAGCGAGCTGATCGCGAGAACATAGAGAATACCGACATTAATATCAGAAATCACCCATCCCGGCGCCACGGGAATTACGCCCCACGCCAAAAAGGCCATGGTCAGTGATATAATTGGCGCGAGAATAAAGAGCGCCTTATCCGAACCCGCCGGAATAATGATTTCTTTAAAAACAAATTTAAATAAATCGGCAAAACTTTGCAGCAGTCCAAAGGGGCCAACAACATTTGGGCCTCGCCGCATTTGAGCGGCCGCCCAAATTTTACGATCCGCCAAAATCAAGAAGGCTAAAATCACAGAAAGCAACAAGACAAATGTGACGACAACCGCAACTTTGAGCCAGAAAAACTGCACATCGCCCATATCTTCCCAATTCGGAAGGTCAAACATTGCAGGGATAATTAGGTTCGAGAGCATTATTCCGCCGCCTCCGCCATTTGGCTTTTATCATTAAGCTCGGCACATTCAGCCATAACAAGGCTTGAGCGTGCAATTGGGTTCGTTAGATAGAAATCATGGCCCGCAGACCCAAATTCAGCGGTCCCGACGCTGCCCGCCTCGCCCATTGTGCTCGGATCAAAATCCTCTGCGCCAAGCGCGCCCGGGGCATGGCCAAGGCCCGCAAAGACGGGGTTATCAGCAAATAGCTTCTCACGGAGTTCATTTAAATTGTCATAGGGCAAAACAAGATCACAATGCCCGGAGAGCGCGCGAATAATAGCCCAATCTTCTTTGGCCTCGCCTTTTGGCGACACCGCAGCGGAGCCCATTTGAACACGGCCCTCTGTATTGATGTAAAGTCCGGATTTTTCAGTATAGGCAACGCCCGGCAAAATAAGGTCGGCATAATGCGCGCCGCGGTCGCCGTGGCTGCCTTGGTAAATCACGAAAGCATTGCCGAAATTAGTGTCAATTTCATCTGCGCCAAGCAGGAACACAGTATCCAAATTCCCAGATTTAGCTTGAGATAGAATTTCTGTCGTGGCGTAGCCGCCCTCTCCTGGCAAAAAGCCAAGATCAAGACCCGCAACGCGGCTGGCGGCGGTGTGAAGGACGTTAAATCCGTTCCAGCCCGCCTTCACTGCGCCAACTTTTTTGGCCAGCTCGCCCACCAAACGCAGAACCTGCGCGGCGTTTTCACCGATTAAAGCGGATTGACCAATAAGAATGGCAGGGTTTTTCGCAGCTTTAAGTGCTCGCGCGAAACCTTTGGTAGATTTCGCAAATTCTGATAAATCCTTAGCACCCGTTCCGATGTGATCATAATCATATGTCAGATCATGCGCCTCGCCAATCAGACCAACCTTAAGATTGCTATTGAGCCACGCCTTGCGAATGCGCGCATTCACAAGCGGCGCCTCAAAACGTGGGTTAGATCCAACAATCAAAAGCGCGTCTGCGTCTTCAAGACCTTCGATGGTAGTATTAAGCAAATATTCCTGACGCGCTCCGCCGCCAATGACGCTGCCATCTTGGCGGCAATCCAAATTGCGAACGCCCAAATTATCCATAAGGTCTTTAAGCGCCTTCATGGCTTCGGCGTCCACTAGATCACCAGCAATCGCCGCAATGCGCGCCGGGTCGCCTTTTAACTTCTCAGCGGCCAAAGCGAGCGCTTCGTCCCATCCCGCCGCCCGCAGCTTACCATTTTCGCGAATATAAGGACGATCAAGGCGCTGACGCGTCAGGCCATCCCAAACAAAACGGGTTTTATCGGAAATCCATTCTTCATTCACCGCCTCGTTAATCACGGGCATGATGCGAAGGACTTGATCAGATTTACTATCAATACGGATGTTAGACCCAACAGCGTCCATCACATCAACGGACTCAACACTTTCTAACTCCCAAGGACGCGCATTAAAGGCATAGGGCTTG
>CALKXN010000204.1 GCA_938003555.1 uncultured Robiginitomaculum sp.
TACGCCAAATGGCCAAAATTACGTCCCCCTGCATAGCCTTTTTCGTTCCAATTATAGGTCAGCTCAAGCAGCGGGCTTTGGGTCGCCTCAGCTTTGCCTTGGTCATCTGCCGCCGCCAGAAAGACCAATGTAAAGCGGCCCTTCTCACTATCCTTACGCAGGGTTTCGACCATACCTAGACCGCCGCAAAAAAACTTTAGGCTCGCGTCAATATCACTGACGCGGATCATCGTGTGTAGATATTCCATGCGCCTTACAACTTGCCCTTTTTCGTATCTATCACGCCGGGATTATCTGGGCTTGGCGCTTTGACGATTTTCGCGGCCGCGGGATCGGTTAAGTCAGCAATAATCGCCTCGCCTTCCATAGCGGGGCGCTCTGCCTCAAAACGCTCATGGCGCGGATGGATAAGTTTGCCTTCATCCCCATAAGAGAACACAAGGCGTCGCCAATCGGCATCGGTGTAGTTAAATGCACCGCCCGAAGGATCAAGGTCAGACCAATCCGGCTCTGTTGGCGCGGTTGCCGCGCGCGAAACCCACAGGCGGGCATCCGTCTGATTATTCAATAATGTTTCCGCTTTGGCTGCCAGTTGGCACAAACGCGCGCTTGGTTCTGATTTTAGCAATCCGTCAAGCGCAGACAAAGCCGTAACACCGTCCCCATCGCGCAAAGCTTCCTCGGCTGTCACAATCTGACTCTCGCGGTGAGCGCTATTATTTTTTACCAAAGACTTCATTCGCTTGGCGCGCACTTTTGGCGTCTCGCCCATGAACAAATCTCGATAGGCAATCGCCAGTGCAGGATGCGGGTCTTTAGACCAACTTTTCTCAATCAACTTGGCCGCGCGGTCATTATCCCCTGCGCGCACCAAAAGCTGCGCAGCCAAAGCCACGCCCGGCGCAAAGGCTGGGTCTTCGGTGGCGAGGCGCTGCGCTTTTTCGCGGGCCTCATCAAAATTACCCTTATCCGCTAAGTCATCGGCCAGCGCCGTGTGCAAAACGGTGCGGCGGCGCGCGGCAATATCTTTGGAAATATGTTTACGGGACAGTCCATCCTTGAGCGTATCCAGCGCCTTGCGCCATTCGCTCTCGCCGGTTTGCGCAGCAAATAAAATATCCATTGCCCATTTAGCGTTCTTGCTTTCGGCGTAGGCCTGCCCGGCATGATTGCATGCCGTCGGTAAATCCCCGCGCCCATAGGCCAGCGTCGCCAGACCGCGTTGCGCGATTTTGCGCGTGCGTTCATCATCGAGCATTTCCGTGTAGCGCTGCTGTGCCTCGGCTGGATCACCGGAGACTTCAGCCGCCTGCGCGGCAACGATATTGCCCAGCGCAGGACGGTCAATCAGCGTGCGGGCGCGCGCTGCTTTTTTACGCGCTTTATCGGCATCACCCTCGGACGCTGCAATCAGCGCATCTTCCATGGCCTCTAGAGCCTTGCCACGTTTCCGTTTTGACACACCCGAGCGCATGCGCGCAGGAAGATCAAAGAGAAAATGCAAAAACGACCAGATAATGATGATACCCAGCATGGCCCCAATCGCGCAAAGCGCTAAAAGCTGCATGGAAATTTTATATCCCCCAAGCGGGGCAATCGCGTCTTTATCCGCAAAATTCACCATTAAGAAACGGTCGCCGCCAATATAAAGCAACAGCCCCGCAACCAAAATGGCTAAAAGTAAAGTGACAATTATCCAGCGTATCAGTGTCGATTTCATAGCATTATCCTTTAATTCTGTGTTTGCGCAGCACTTAGCCACGCTCTAGCCGCTTTTTGAACAGCAGGGCTTTGACGTTTAATCAAATTTGCGGCGGCGGCAACATCTCCGCTCTGCGTAAGCGCCTCGGCGCGGGTAATATCACGGCGGGCTTTTTCTTGCGCGCTTGCGCCGGACTGCATGTGTTTATCAAGCTGTCGCTTGAACCAATTTTTAGACTCCACCGGCTGCGCGTCAGCCGCCACGGCCGCCAGCATTGCAGCGCGCGGAAAGTTTCCGATAAAATCATAGTCAACCGCAATCGGCGCAGGAGTAGACACAGGCTCTACCCCTTGAGACGTTATTTCCTCCTGCGGATCAGGCAGAGCCTGCACAGTTTCAGCAGCTGCGTCATTCGCCTCACCCGCATCTGCCTCATCTGCAGCTTTCGCCGAGCCCGCCGTTTCATAAGAAATAACGGAGGGTTCACTCATGACCATCCCACGCGCGGAAGCTTCTGGCGCGGGGCGGGCCGCCATTTCTGTGACTTTCGTTTCCATTGCCTCAATACGCTCTAAGATAAGGCTTGGCTGCGCTGCGCCCTCTTCGCCAATCAGGGCCGCGGTAACGTCCATGCGCGCGGCCATGTCGATGCGTTCGGTTTTGGCCGCCGCGATGGCCGCTGCATTTTCATCAACCGCGCCGGATATCGTTCTGATCTGCGCTTGCAATCCGTCGACCTCCGAGACGCGCGACAGACCCGATTGCGCAGACTTAAGCGTCTGGTCTTGGGTTTTGATTTGCGCTTCGGCAGCGCTAAGGCGCGATTGCAATTGCGCGACTGTGGCCGACTCATCAGAGCCGCCCATATATTGCGGGCCAAGCCATCCAATGGCTCCACCAATTCCAGCAGCGAATAGACTGCATACTGCAACAGTTGCGAGGCTTACGCCTGATTTAGAAGAGGCCGTTTTTTTGACGGGCGGAGCTTTCGCGGCCTTTTTAGGCTTGGCCCCCTGCGAAAGGGGTTTATCTTCCGAAGACTTGCGCGCCTCATCGCGTTTCTGGCTGTCTTCAATACGGGCTTTAAGCCGCTCTTGAGCCGCTTTGACCTGCGCCTCATCAATCTGAGGTATTTTATCGCTACCCGTCTTTGGTGTCTTGGCCATTTATGGCTCCTATCTTGCCTTTAACTTAGGCGCGCCGCGCGGCTTTCTCAAGCGCGGCCATCAAGGCCGCATCATTTGGCGAGCTGGCGATATGACGGCCTGCAAAATCAGACCCCGCCAGACACGCATCAATGTTCTCTGACAACGATATTGCCGTCAAGCGCGAGGCGACATTTGCAGTGTTTAACATTAACAAAGTCTGAGCCGCTTTGGGGGAGTGAAGCAGGACATAACCGCCCTGTTCTGCAGCGGCCATAGCGGCCTCTGGCATAAGGTCAACAGATTGCGTCCCATATATGATTTCGCGGCGCGCCTTAACCCCGCTCAGGCGTAACGCGCCAACCAGGTCCCCTGCCACATGCACGCCGCTATAATGAACAAGGCCGGAAATTTTATCTTTACGCAATAAAGCAACCAAATCATCGACCGCGCCATCTGCGCTTTTGACCGTCTTAAACCCCATGGCGCGCGCCTGCTCTGCTGTGGCGCGGCCAACGCAGTAAATGCTAAATTCGCGATTATCTGAAAGCGATGCAAAGGCGCGTAGGCCGTTGGCGCTGGTGAAGGCTAAGGCTTCGCCGGATTGAGGGGCAGCGGAGCTATGCGCTGTCGCTGTAATTCTAAGCAGCGGCGCAATAATCGGCGTTAGGCCAAGCGCTTCAACCCGCTGCGCTGTCTGGCCCGCGCCGGGCGGGGTGCGGGTAATCCAGACGGGCTGGCTCATTTGGCGTGCAAATCCCAGAAAATATGCTGCCCGGCTTCAAACCGAATATCCATACCGAGACTATATCCCAGAGCATATGCATCACCCTCAGGGTCGTGGCTTAACGCAATGGTTTCGTCGCGCCAAAACCGTAATTGTCCATCCGGCGATAAGGCTTCGCCGCGCATACGCAAATTATCGCCGTCAAATTCAGCGAGCGCTGCAATCGGCGTGCGGCATGACCCATCCAGCGCTTTAAGAAAGGCGCGCTCGGCAGTGATGCGGATGGCGCTTTCGCGGTGATGCAGCGGCGCGCATAAATTGCGGGCTTTATGATCCGCGCTTCGAGTTTGAATCCCGACCGCACCTTGGGCGGGGGCGGGCAGCATATCATCGGTGGAGATATGATGCGTAATCACATCCGCTTGGCCCAAACGGTTCAGCCCCGCTGTCGCCAGAAACGTTGCGGCGCAGTCTCCAGCCTCTAATTTGTTGAGGCGCGTTCCGACATTACCGCGCAAAAGACCAAATTTAATATCCGGGCGCAGACGCGCCGTTTGCGCTTGTCGGCGGAGCGATGCTGTACCGACAGTCGCGCCATGGGGTAAATCCATGAACTGCTTGACGCGCGGCGAAATAAACGCGTCACGCACATCTTCGCGGGGCAATATGGCCGTTATCTCAAACATCGCGTCAAGATGCGTCGGGACATCTTTCATCGAATGTACAGCAATATCGATATCACCGCTGGCCAATGAATCATCGAGTTCTTTAACAAATAAACCTTTGCCGCCCGACTCAGCCAGCCGCCCCGTTAATTGATCCCCTGTCGTCGTGAAGGTTTTAATCGGAAAGGCAGACACAGCCTGCCCGCTATGGCGTGACAACAGCCCTTGCACGGATTTGGCCTGCGCAAGCGCAAGGGGAGATCCGCGGGATCCGATGATTAAGCTTGGTTGCATATGGTCAGGCTCTTCACTACTTAACTGCTATGGACATAGCCCTTGATACCCTGCCCCCGCAAGGCGGCAATAAAGACCATGTGACCGTTTTAGGCATAGAAAGCAGCTGTGATGAAACAGCGGCTTCTGTTCTGCGTCTGGCACGCGGCGGTGAACCTGAAATTTTATCTTCGCGCATTTCCAGCCAAGATGACATTCACCGGCCCTTTGGCGGCGTTGTGCCTGAAATGGCGGCGCGCGCCCATATGGATAAAATTCAAATCTTGATTGCCGGCGCGATGGCCGACGCCGATATAGATTATGACGCGCTAGACGCGGTTGCCGCCACATCCGGCCCGGGCCTCATTGGCGGCGTGATAACAGGTCTGATGAGCGCAAAGGGGTTGGCGCTGTCACTGGGCAAACCGCTTATTGCCGTTAATCACCTTGAGGGCCACGCCCTGTCGGCTAAACTTTCTGCGCCCTGCCCGTTCCCCTATTTGCTCTTGCTTGTCTCCGGCGGCCATACGCAGCTTTTATCCGTCAACGGTCTTGGCGACTATACGCGCCTAGGCAGCACGGTTGATGACGCCGCGGGCGAGGCTTTTGACAAAACCGCCAAGATTATGGGGCTGGGTTTTCCTGGTGGCCCAAATGTCGAGCGCGCCGCGAAAACCGGTGATGCGAAACGCTTCAAACTTCCCAAGCCCTTTTCCGGAAAACCTCATGCCGATTTTTCCTTTGCCGGATTAAAGACCGCCGCGGCCCGGGCCTTTGCGTCTATGGATAATCCAAATGCGCAGGACAAAGCTGATCTGGCGGCGAGTTTTCAAACCGCCGTATGCGGCGCGCTAACCGATCGCACGCAGCGCGCCATGGAGATGTTTAAAGAGGCTCACGGCGATGGCCCGCAGCGCTGCATTGTGGCGGGCGGCGTTGCCGCAAATAAACGAATCCGCAGCGCGCTGGATACGCTCTGCGTCAAGAATGATTTTAAGTTAATTTGCCCGCCCCTAAAATATTGCACGGATAATGCCGCGATGATTGCGCTAGCGGGCGCTGAGCGATTACTCGCGGGTTACACAGATGATCTATCCGCCCCTGCCCGTCCGCGTTGGCCGCTTGACGGTGACGCTGCAAAACATAACCCTGCCAGCGGAAGCGGTAAAAAAGGGCCCAAATCTTAAGGATACGAACATGACAGAAACTTTCCAGAAATTCGGAGTGATTGGCGGCGGCGCGTGGGGAACCGCTTTGGCGACTGCGCTGCACCGCGCGGGCCGTGACGTGACCTTATGGGCCTTTGAGACAGAGTGTTCAGAGGCGATCAATACTGCTCATGAAAATACAATATATCTGCCGGGCGTAAAACTTGATCCGGCGATTAAAGCCACATCTGATTTTTCTGACCTCGCCGCATGCGACGCCGTTTTAGCCGTCCCGCCGGCGCAGCATATGCGCGGAACGCTTGAGGCCTTTGCGCCGCACACAAAACCCGACCTACCTGTGATTTTATGCTCAAAGGGAATTGAGCATAAAAGCCTGTCCTTCATGGCAGGCGTGCTCGAAGACGTTCTACCCGATGCGCGCGGCGCAGTTTTATCTGGGCCAAGCTTTGCGATTGATGTCGCCAATGGATTGCCCGCCGCTGTGACACTTGCCTGCGCCGATGAAGCGCTCGGTGAGGCGCTCGTGGAGGCTGTCGCCTCTGCCGGCTTCAGGCCCTATCTCACCCATGACATTATCGGCAGCGAAATTGGCGGAGCCGTTAAAAATGTGCTCGCTATTGCTTGCGGCCTTGTGCTGGGCAAAGGTCTGGGACGCAGCGCCCACGCCGCAATCATTGCGCGCGGCTTTCGCGAAATGACCCG
>CALKXN010000205.1 GCA_938003555.1 uncultured Robiginitomaculum sp.
GTGTGGCAACTGTGGTCATACAGTCTATATAGGGGCAAGCCGCCGATTCCCAAGGGCTAATATGTTAGCCAATATTGCGGGCTGGCGCGCGCGAGAACGAAGGAGAGGGCATGGCCTCTACACCACCGAACGACTTTATCACAGATTTTCCGCCCGCGGCGGCGCGCGCAGTCTATGCCAGCAACCCCGCCACGGCGCGCGGGCGGCGCATCGGGCAGCCCTCAGGCAGTGAGCGCAGCCCGTTTCAGCGCGATAAAGACCGCATCATTCACAGCAGCGCCTTTCGCCGCCTCAAGGGCAAGACGCAGGTTTTTGTCGCCCATGAAGGCGATTATTACCGCACGCGCTTAACCCATAGTCTTGAGGTCGCGCAGATTGCGCGCTCCATTGCGCGGGTATTGGGACTGGATGAAGATTTGGCCGAATGCCTCGCGCTGGCGCATGATTTGGGCCATCCGCCCTTTGGACATAGCGGCGAGGAGGCCTTGCAAGAGGTCATGGCGCCCTATGGCGGGTTTGATCATAACGCGCAGACCTTGCGTATTGTCGAGGAATTAGAGCGGCGCTACGCGGAGTTTGATGGGCTGAATTTGACGTGGGAAACGCTTGAGGGGATTGCCAAGCATAATGGCCCGCTGGTGGACGCCGCGGGCGAGGGCGATTTGCCCTGGGCGCTTACGGCCTTGCCGCAATGGGAGGCGCTCGAGCTGTCGACCTATGCGGGGCCGGAGGCCCAAGTTGCGGCGCTGGCTGATGATATTGCTTATAATAATCACGATATTGATGATGGCCTGCGGGCGGGATTGTTTAGCATTGCGGATATTACGGCGGGCGTGCCCTTTGTGAAGGACGCCTTTGACGATGTGCGGGCGCGCTATCCGGGCATTAGCGAGAACCGCCTGATCCATGAAGCGGTGCGCGACATGATTGGGATTATGGTCGCCGATGTGCTTCGGGAAAGCCGCGCGCGCCTTCAGAAACACAAGCCGCAAAGCGCGCAAGCCGTGCGAGAGCTGGGCGAGCCCGTGATTGCGTTCTCAAGTGCGTTTAAGGCCAATGAGGCTCCGATGCGGACATTTTTGTTTGATAATATGTATCGTCATTACAAGGTGAATCGCATGATGGGCCAAGCGGGCCGCGTCGTGCGCGAGCTGTTTGAACTGTTGATTGGCGCGCCGAATTTGCTGCCAACGGAGCTCTATGCGCGGTGCGACGGCCCCAATAGCGCAGGCAGCGCGCGTGTGATATGTGACTATATCGCCGCGATGACGGACCAATATGCTGTGAATGAACACCGCAAACTGTTTAGCGTGACTGGATATTTGCACCAGAATTGATAATAATGGTGTTCGCCTTCATGGTGCCACCTTGAAGGTGTTGATTCGCGCCTAAACTGAAAGATGATGATGACTTTACCAATGAGCGAAGGGGAAGAGCAGCGCTTCCCCGCAGATGACAGCAGCCCGATCTATTCTCCGGCCATGGAAGAGACGCAATTTGATGCGCGCGAAGCGGATAATCGCCGCGCCTTTTTGCTCTTTGGCGGCGCGATTGCGGTTTTGCTGCTGATCGCCTTTTTGGTGCTGAAAGCTTACGGCGCAGGGACGCGCGGCCCGGACGAGCCGCCGCGCATTACCGCCGATACCTCGCCCTATAAATCGGCGCCCGATGATCCCGGCGGAAGCCAGACGCCCAACCAAGATATTAGCGTCTATGACCGTATTAACGGCGAGCCCGGCGCAGAAGATGTCACGATTGTCGAAGATAGCGAAGTGCCGATGCCCGCCCCGACAGGCGTGCAGGTCGGCATTCGCGGCCAAGAAGAGGTTCCCGCGCCAAAGCCTGTGGTTAAGCCCGTTGTTACAAAGCCTGTGGTGAAGCCTGTGACAAGGCCTGCGCCAATTGTTTCCGCTCCGGGCAGCTATGCCGTCCAAGTGGCCGCCCTGCGCAGTCAGGCCGAGGCCGAAAATATGTGGACGACATTTACGGGTAAATTTGGCGGCATTTTGCCCGCCGCTTCGGGGCGCGATATTAACCGCGTGGATCGCGGCGATCGCGGAATTTTCTATCAGCTTCGCGTCGCCGGATTTGATAATAAAGACAGCGCGTCGAATTTCTGCGCCAGCCTCAAAGCGCGCGGCCAAGACTGCCTCGTCGTGCGCCGCTAGGCCGTGGCTCCGCGCGCTGCTATACTGGGCCTAAAGGGGCCGCGCCTATCGGCGAATGAAGCGGCGTTTTTCCGCGACGCTGACCCGTGGGCCTATATCCTCTTTGCCCGCAATATTGAAACGCCCGACCAGATGCGGCGTTTGAATGGCGATCTGCGTGACGCTGTAGGCCGCGACGCGCTAATCTTTATTGACCAAGAAGGCGGCCGCGTGCAGCGTATGACCGCGCCGCATTGGCGTAAATATCCGCCCGCCAGCACTTATCGCGAAATGGGTGACAGAGCGCAGCGCGCGGCGTGGCTGCATGCGCGGCTAACGGCGCATGATCTGCGTGATGTTG
>CALKXN010000206.1 GCA_938003555.1 uncultured Robiginitomaculum sp.
CCGACAGATTTTTGGCCCGTAATTAACTGCCCTGCCCTAATATCCATGGGCTCTGTGACCATACCCACCGTAATCAAGCGGCCACGCGGCGCGAGCGCCGCCATATATTTGCCCCATGGCAGCGCGACATTTACCGTAGAGATCACGGCGTCATACTGACTGCGCAGTTTCTTGAGCGCCGCTTCATCGCGCGTATTGATGACTTTATGCGCGCCGAGCTCTTTAAGCTCAGCCTCTTTATCCACGCTGGTTGTAAAGGCCGTGACCTCGCAGCCCCATGCCGCAAGGAACTTAAGCGCTAAATGCCCTAACCCGCCAATTCCGATCACGCCGACCTTATCTGTAGGCTGAATGCCGTAATCTATGATCGGCGTAAATACAGTGACGCCGCCGCAAAAGAGCGGACCGGCTTTCAGCGCGTCCAGATCATCAGGAAGCTTGATCGCCCAAGCGGCCTGCGCGCGAACTTTATCGGCAAAACCGCCATGGTGGCCAACAATCGTCGCTTGGCCATTGCGGCAGTGATGATGATGACCCGACATGCATGTATGACAGGTCAAACACGACCCAGACATCCAGCCCACGCCAACCGTATCGCCGACGGATAAATGCGTCACGCCCGTACCAAGCGCCGAAACTTTGCCGATGATTTCATGACCAGGCACAAGCGGATAGCTGGCATTGCGCCAATCATTATTGATCATAGAAATATCAGAATGGCATATCCCGCAGCTGGTGACGTCAATATCCACCTGCCCCGGCGCAATATCACCAAGATCATATTCAAATGATTCTAATTTAGCCTTGGGCTCTTTTGCGGCCCATGCATTTACTGTGGTCATGTGTAGATCTCCATTAGGTGATATGTGAACGAGTGACGGGAAAATCGCCAGTAAAAATTGCTCAAATAGCCGCTCTGTATCTTAGCTAATTCGTAATGGTCTAAATGGTTGCACCACGGCGCGCTCACGCGTAGGTTCGCGCCAAAATTAAAGCAGATTCCTTACGCGCACTGCGCCAGCCTGCTCAACATATACTTTCGAGGATCACATGGTCGATTTTATCAACGAAGTTGAAGAAGAACTTCGCAAAGACCAATATAATGCCCTGCTTAAAAAATGGGGGCCATTTTTGGGCGCCGCTGCGGTTGCCCTGGTTTTAGGTACGGCGGTCATACAATATATTGGATCACAGAATGACCGCGCGGCAGTCTCTGCCTCTATTTCATATTACGATGCCTATGAAAAATATGACGCCGGCGATGTGGATGCCGCAAAAAGGGATTTCCTCGCGATTAGTGATGCAGCGCGTCCTGGATATGCAGGTCTATCTTTGATGCAAGCGGCAGGCATCGAGCTTGATAAAGGTAATACAGCCGAAGCGGTTCGCCTTCTGGATCAATCCGCCGAACAGTTTTCTCACCCGCGTCACATGCATCTGGCAAAGTTAAAGGCCGCTTACATCCTGATGGATGAAGGACAATATGACGATGTGAGCGCTCGGCTTATTCCGCTAACACAGAGCGGCGCGCCTTATGAGCATTTAGCACAAGAACTGGCAGGGTTTGTCGCGCTAGAACAGGGTGATATGCGAACTGCACGATCAAAATTTGCTTTGCTAGCCCGCGGCGTGGACGTCTCTCAAGGCGTACAAACGCGCGCGGAACAGATGCTGGCCATCACGCCGTCCTTGCAAGCGACAGCGGGCGACAGTGAACCGGACACGCAAGCGCCCGCAACTGACGGCGAAGACATTAAAGCTCCGAAGCCGGCAAGCCCGGACTCCGAAGAAGAGTAAATAGCGCGAAATATTACAGGATTTATGATGACACACATGACAATTAAACGCGCGCTTTTAGCCTCTTTTGTAGCGCTAACATTATCGGGCTGCTCAACACTCGGCGCCATTAGCGATATCAACCCGTTCTCAAAAGAGGATGGTTCCCCTGATGCGTCACAAGGCGATATTCCCGAGCAGTCAGAGCGTATAACAATTTTATCTCTGTCAGACACATTAGAAGTCGGCTCAAATCTTACCGCGGCGGACATTAACCTGCCACAGCCATATGCAAATGCCGATTGGCCACAACCCGGCGGCAACCCGGCTCATGCCATGGGCGTGACCGCCGCGCGCGGTGATCTGTCCCGTGCTTGGAAAACAGGAATTGGCAAAGGAAGTTCCAGAAAAGGCCGGATTGTTGCAACGCCTGTTGTCGCAAATGGCGTCGTCTATGCCATGAACGCTCGCAATACGATTACGGCTGTCGACGCAAATAATGGCGCAGAGCTTTGGGATCACACGATTACGGTTGAACTTGGCGAAGCCACGCGCAGCCGCGCAACCGGTTTTGTTGACCGTCTGTCAAATCCACGCGGGTTCTTTGGCGGAAACCGCAGCGGCGTTGACCGTGAAGCCTGGGGCGGCGGCGTCGCCTATGATGGCGGACGCATTTATGTGTCTTCCGGATACGGCGTTATGACAGCGCTTGACGCGCGTACGGGCGCTCCGATCTGGGAGCGCAAAACAGATACGCCCCTGCACAGCGCGCCAACCGTCGCGGATGGCCGCGTCTTTGCGATTAGCGATGACAACGAAATTTTCGCATTTAACGCCGATGACGGCGAAGTCCTATGGACATATCAAGGCATTATTGAAACCGCGCGTATGCTGACCTCACCCAGCGCGGCTGTGGTTGATGATGTCGTCATCGCCCCATTTGCGTCCGGTGAAATCGTTGCGCTGCGCGCGCAAAATGGCACAGTTTTATGGCAAGACGCCTTATCGTCAGCCGGGAAGCTAACGCCGCTCTCCAGCTTGAACGATATTAGCGCCGGCCCTGCTGTGGCGGATGGCTATGTCGTGGCAACCGCTCAATCCGGCGCGATGAGCGCATTTGATCTGCGCACAGGTCAACGCATCTGGAACCAGCCTGCCGGCGCTTTGGGATATCCACTGATGGCGGGGGATTTTATCTACACTGTAACAACGGACGCGCAGATGGCCTGCCTGTCGCGCGCAGACGGCAAAGTCGTCTGGCTGACACAGCTTGAGACATATGAGAAACCCAAGAAGAAAAAAGGTAAGATCAGCTGGGTCGGCCCAATCTTTACGGGCGGAAAGCTCTTCTCAGCTAGTTCCAATGGTCAAGCCGTAGAGGTTGATCCACGCACGGGAGCTATTTTGCGCAACTACAAAGTCGGCAACCCGGTCTTTGTACAGCCTATTATCGCAAATGAGACCGTTTATCTGTTAAATGATGATGCTGATTTGATCGCATTGCGCTAAGCGCCGCTCTCAAACTCGAGAGTAGACCCAATATGGCCCGTAAAACTAAAAAACAGCGCATCAAAGATCGCCTTGATAAGGACTTTGAAGCCTTCGAACAGACGATCATCAATGATGGTGAGGAAGAAGCTGAAATTCGGCTTCCAAAAATCGCGGTTATTGGGCGTCCGAATGTGGGCAAATCCACAATCTTTAACCGCTTGGCCGGGCGTCAGCTCGCCATCGTGAATGACACACCTGGCGTGACTCGTGACCGCAAGGAAACCCATGCCCGTCTGCGGCGTCAGGATGTGACATTAGTTGATACCGCCGGTTTTGAAGACATGCGCGGCGAAACACTTGAATCACGCATGCGCGCGCAGACTGAAATGGCGATTTCCGAATCCGACATTTGCTTGTTTGTTTATGACGCCCGCGCAGGCGTAACCGGACTGGACGAAGTCTTTGCCGATTATGTGCGCCGCATGGACAGGTCTGTTATTCTTATTGGCAATAAATGCGAAAACCCGCGCGCCGTCGCAGCCGGAATAGCCGAGGGCTACGGCCTCGGTTTAGGCGAACCTGTTGAGGTTTCTGCTGAGCATAATATTGGCTTTGACGAACTTGATGATCGCCTCGCCAAAGAACTTGAAACATTTGAATTTTACGCGCCCGAAACAGATGAAGACGACGAAGATGATGAAGAGATGGGTGAAAAGCCCATTCGCATTGCTGTCGTTGGCCGCCCTAATGCAGGTAAGTCAACGCTCATTAATACACTGATTGGTCAAAATCGCTTGGTAACAGGGCCAGAGGCCGGCGTTACCCGCGACACAATTTCAATCGATTGGGAGTGGAACGGCCATCCCGTAAAGCTCCATGACACCGCAGGTATGCGTAAGAAAGCCAAAGTTCATGATACGCTTGAGAAAATGAGCGTGAATGAGACCTTGCGCGCTATCCGTTTTGCACAGGTCGTTATCTTGCTGATGGACGCCGATAGTCCATTTGATAAGCAGGATTTGCAGATCGCAGATTTCTGTGAACGTGAAGGCCGCGGCATGATTATCGCGGTAACCAAGTGGGATCTGATTGAAAACAAATCAGCGCTGGCAAAATCGCTTCGTGAACGCACAGCGCGCCTACTCCCGCAGATCAAAGGCGTACCCATCCTGTTTTTCTCCGGCCTAACCGGACGTCATGTTGACCGTATACTCCCAGCCGTTTTGGGCGTGATGGAAAACTGGTCCGTCAAAGTCAAAACTTCTGATCTGAACAATTGGCTGATTGAGCGCGTGGCAAAGCATCCCCCGCCCTCTAAAAATGGTCGCCCGGT
>CALKXN010000207.1 GCA_938003555.1 uncultured Robiginitomaculum sp.
CAGGAATCCACTGATGCGCCGGATGTGCTGAGCCGATGTAGATTCCTGTATTCACATGAATAACGTTGAAGGTGTTGATTTCCTTTGGTCTATTCGAGAGGCATAAGCCCCGTAAATGCATCACCGCGAATAAGACTCGACAAACGCGCCCGCTGCCCCTATATCCCCCTTAATTACAAGTTCTGAAGCATTACGCTGACGACGGCCTCCTCTACGGAGCGCCGTTTTTTTAATGTCTTAATTGACGTGTCGGCGGGGCATCAGGTCCTATGGAGTGTAAATGAAGACGAAGACAGATATGGATGAGCGCATCTTAGCGATTGCCGAGCCTGTGGCCGAAGACCTCGGGCTTGAAATCGTGCGCATTCGCGTCATGGGCAATAAGCGCACAACTGTGCAGATTATGGCCGAGCGTAAATCTGATGGACAAATGGATGTTCAAAATTGCGCCGACCTGTCGCGCGCTATGTCTGCGATTATGGAAGTCGAAGACCCGCTGGTCGAAGGCTACGCGCTGGAAGTGAGCAGCCCGGGTGTTGATCGCCCGCTCACGACGCCCGATCAATTTGCGCGTCACGAAGGCTATTTGGCGCGGATTGAACTGGACAGATTAGTTGAGGGCCGCAAGCGCTTTCGCGGTATATTGGCCGGCGTCGAAGATGGCGACCAAATCGGACTAGACATCGAAGGCGAAGATGAAACGGCATTCATGCCTTTTGATTGGATTGCCGAAGCCAAATTATTGATTACGGATGAGCTGATTGCAGAGGGCCAAAAACGCGCCGCTGCGATGCGCGCGCCCAATCTACAAGAAGACAAATAGAATAACGACCACGCTAAAGGAAAAATTATGGCGACCGGAATTAGTGCAAACCGCCTGGAGCTTTTGCAAATTGCAAATGCTGTTGCGGCAGAAAAATCTATCGATAAAAAAATCGTTCTCGAAGCGATTGAAGAAGCGATTCAAAAAGCGGCTAAGTCCCGCTATGGCAGCGAGCATGATATTCGCGCCACGCTTGACCCTGTTACGGGTGAGATGGATTTGAAAAAAGTCATCACGGTTGTCGAAGAAGTCGAAAATGACGTGACGCAAATTTCCTTAGCGACCGCGCAGCTTGACGCGCCGGACATGGAAATTGGCGACATGATCGAAGAGCCGCTTCCGCCGATTGAATTTGGTCGTGTGGCCTCGCAAACCGCGAAACAAGTGATCATGCAAAAAGTGCGTGATGCAGAGCGTGAGCGCCAATATCTTGAATATAAAGACCGCATGGGCGAGATCATCAATGGTATCGTCAAGCGCGTTGAATATGGTCACATCATTGTTGATCTGGGCCGCGCCGAAGGCGTTATCCGCCGCGAGCAAGGTTTGCCGCGCGAAAATGTCAAATCTGGGGATCGCATTCGCGCCTATATTTATGATGTGCGCCAAGAAATTCGCGGAAGCCAAATCTTCCTCTCGCGCGCTCATCCGCAATTCATGGCGCAGCTCTTTGCCCAAGAAGTGCCGGAAGTTTATGACGGCATTATTGAAATTGTTGCTGTGGCCCGTGATCCGGGTTCCCGCGCGAAAATCGCCGTGCGCTCTAATGATGGTTCGATTGATCCTGTCGGCGCCTGTGTCGGTATGCGCGGCTCGCGTGTTCAGGCCGTTGTGAACGAGCTTCAAGGCGAACGTATCGATATTATTCCTTATAACGAAGATGCGGCCGGATTTATTGTCAACGCGCTACAGCCCGCTGAGGTCACCAAAGTCGTTCTGGACGAAGAAAATGTCCGCATCGAAGTTGTTGTCCCCGACGAGCAGCTTTCCTTGGCCATTGGCCGCCGCGGCCAAAATGTGCGCCTTGCGTCACAGCTCTCCGGCTGGACAATTGATATTCTGACCGAAGAGCAAGAGTCAGAGCGCCGCCAGAGAGAATTCCAGATCAAGTCCGAATTGTTTATGGGCGCGCTGGATGTTGATGAAATGATCGCGCAATTGCTTGTGTCCGAAGGTTTTGAGACGCTCGAAGAAGTGGGCTATGTCGCCCAAGACGAGCTGGCCTCTATTGAAGGTTTTGACGAAGAAACAGCGCAGGAGCTTCAAGCCCGCGCCCGTGAGTTTCTTGAAAAGCAAGCCGCAGAGCAAGACGCGGCCCGCAAGGCTGCCGGCGTTGAGGACGAAGTTCTTGAAATCGAAGGCGTCACATTGGCGATGGCCGTTAAATTCGGTGAAAATGAAATTAGGACCGTCGAAGATGTCGCGGGCTTGGTTCCGGATGATCTTCTGGGTTGGGATGAAGAGAAGGGCGGCGAGACTGTTCACGAAGCCGGTTTCTTTGAAGGCATGGAAATGACCCCTGATGAGGCGCAAATGATGATCATGCAAGCGCGCGTTAAAGCGGGCTGGATCGAAGCGAGCGCGCTAGACCCTGAGCCAGAATATGTTCTGGACGAAGAGGGCAATCCTGTTCTTGACGAAAATGGCGAGCCGATATTGGCTGATCTTGAGACGGCTGAAACAGCCGGGGAGATCGCCTAACGAACCGTTGGGCACCTGATATGGCCCCCGACGTTCCGACAGATTTATTTGAAACCGCTGACGCCATGGAAATGGCGTCAGGCGCGCGGGGCAAAGCCTTGCGTGAGCGCAGGGATATTGTGTCCGGTGACGTGATGCGCGAGTCGCAGCTCGTCCGCTTGGCCATTGGGCCGGAAGGTCAAATTCTCCCTGACTTAAATTCTAAATTTGGCGGACGCGGCGTCTGGGTGGCGGCTAATCGCGGCGCTGTTGAAATTGCGGCGTCAAAGGGCCATATCTTTCGGAGCGCAAAGCGAAAGGTCGATATACCTGACGGCCTTGCTGATATTATTGAACTGGGCTTGCGCAGGTCGCTGCTTGGCATGATGGGCATGGCGCGGCGCGCGGGAAAATTGCATAGCGGATTTGAAAATGTCCGCAGCTTCATTCGCGAAAATCCGCCGGCCTGGCGTATTGCCGCAAGTGACGCGGCGCGTGATGGGCGCAATAAGATTCGCGTCCTGTCCAAAGCGCCGTGGGAGGCCACACCGATCCTCGGATGCTTTACCGCGCAGGACCTTGGCCAAGCGATTGGTATGGACGATGCAACTCATTGCGCCATGGCTGAAGGAAAACTGGCTAAGGCGTTCACAGTGACAGCGCTTAAGCTCCATGGCTTTACGCCGCTTGTTCCACCTGAGTGGACGGAAGAAATTGAAGATTTTGAGGCGTGGCGCCTCGAGAGAAAGGCGCCCTGACAGGCGTTATGGACTGTTGATAATTTGGCAAAGGCCGCTTAGATTGCGGCCCTGTCGCAAATGGGGAGATACGCTTCCCGATAGAGAAGAGATATATGACTGATAATAACGATAAATCCGGCGGCACTTCCACAGGCGGGCGCAAGCCCCTAAGCCTGAAGGCCAAAGGCGGAACAGTACGACAGAACTTCTCCCATGGACGGAGCAAGTCCGTCGTGGTCGAGACCAAGAAACGCCGCGTCATTGGCGGGCCGGGTAAACCCGCGCCAGTTCAAGAGAGCGCTGCGGCCAAGCCGAAGTCAAATGTTGACGAAGACGCCATTGCCGCGCGCAGATTAGGTCTGTCCAAGACCGAATATATAAAGCGTAAGCAGGCCGTCGGCGCCGCGCAGGCCCAAGCGGCTGATCGCGCTGCCGCGCAACGTGCTGAGGCTGAAGAGCGTCAACGCCGCGCCGAAGAAGAGCGCGTCGCCCTTGAGCGCAAACGCGTCGAAGAAGAGCGCGCCGTTAAAGAAGCTGAAATTCGCGCCGAGCGTGAAGCTGCGGCTGCTGAAGCTGAGAAAAATCAAAAAGACGCGCCGAAATCTCGCGAAACAGGTCGGTCTGCGCCGTCAACACCCTCTAAGCCGCGCGATGCTTTAGAGGCAATGGGCGGACGGGTTAAGCAAAAGCGTCAACAACCGACGACGGGTAAAAGCCGCGGCGGGCGAAATGAAAACCCACGCCGCCGCCGTAAGCTTACAATCGTATCCGCGCTGGCGGGGAACGAAGAGCGTCAACGCAGCCTCGCTTCGGTGAAGCGCGCGCGTCAACGTGAAAAAGAACGCCGCACAGGTTCAGAGCAAGGCGATAAAAAAGCCCGCCAAGTGGTCATTCCGGAAACAATCACCATTGCCGATTTGGCCAATCGTATGGCGGAGCGCGGCGCAGATGTTGTGAAATATCTGATGAAGCAAGGCACGATGGCAAAAATCAATGATGTGCTTGATGCGGATACAGCGCAGCTCATCGTTGAAGATTTTGGCCATGCGGTGAAACGTGTTGCCGATAGTGATGTCGAAGATAATTTCTTGGCGGACCGTGATGATGATGATCCAAAAGATCTAAAACCGCGCGCGCCTGTCATTGCTGTTATGGGCCATGTGGATCACGGTAAAACGTCACTGCTGGATGCTTTGCGCAAAGAAGATGTGGCCGGCAGCGAAGCCGGAGGCATCACGCAACATATTGGTGCTTATCAACTCAATCTCAAAGACGGCAATAAAATTACCGTCTTGGATACGCCCGGACATTCCGCCTTCTCTGCAATGCGCACGCGCGGCGCGGCGGCGGTTGATATTGTGATCCTTGTCGTCGCGGCCGATGATGGCGTCATGCCTCAAACCATCGAGTCCATTAGTCACGCTCGCGCCTCTGGCGCGC
>CALKXN010000208.1 GCA_938003555.1 uncultured Robiginitomaculum sp.
GTATCCGGTAAATAAGATTGCTCGAAGAATATTTTGGCGCGTTCATAATCATCTGCATGAGCGTGCATTTGACCAACGTGCCAAAACAAAATGTCGTTATCCGTGTGAGGTTGGATGTCATATTTGACGATATAATCCTCAATCAAATATCCGGCAACAGACTCGCAGCCATCTTCATAAGCAATGGCCCGCCAGCCGCCATCCATGTCTTGATCAAAGTCGTTTTGAGGCAGCGCCATAAGGCGGAAATATTCTGCGTCAGTCACGCCGCAATCCACGAAGGCTTGCGGGCTTGGACGGGTCGTTTCGGGAACTGGCTCAGACGTGCAGCTGGCCAAAATAGATGCTGCGAGGGCCGTGATGTAGAGATGTTTCATAGGGGCAATCTGTCGAGTATGCCGCATCGTGTCAAATGAGGTTATTATAAACATATAAGAATTTCTTTATATACATGGCGGGCGAAGGCTGTTAAGTCTTCATTATGGAAAAGATTGCCACAGCCTTGAAAGCCCTCGGGCATCCCGAGCGTCTGCGTATCGCAGCGCTTTTGTCGCGCGGTGAATTGACGGTGAGCGAGCTGACGCAAATTCTGGATTTATCCCAGCCGCGCATCACGCAATATATTAAAACGTTAGAGTCTGCCGATATTATACAGCGCCTTAAAGAATGCAGCTGGGTGTTCTCCCGCCTTGCCTCTCGCGACCCGGCCATTGGCGCGGTTGTGAAAGCTGCAATGGCCGCAATTGGTGAAGACGACGCGGATATTTCCGCTGATCGCCGCCGCCTCAACGGTGTTCGCGAGAAGCGCGCTGAGGCTGCAAATGCGTTTTTCGCCAGTGTCGCTAGCGATAAAGAAAATCTCTCGGCGGAGTATTTGCCGCGCGGGGATATTGAAACGCAAATGCTGGATATTGTAGGGGCGGGGCCATTTGATTACATGGTTGATCTTGGCACAGGCACGGGCCGGATTTTGAAAGTTTTTGCTGATAGCGTGAAGCGCGGAAGCGGGATTGATCGTAATCACGACATGCTCAAAGTCGCGCGGCACAATTTAGAAAAACCGGGGTTTCGTCATCTGAGCGTTCGCTCCGGTAATCTTACATCGACCCCGCTAGATAGCGCGGCGGCTGACCTCGTGACGCTGCATCAGGTGCTGCACTTTCTGGATGATCCGTCCGAAGCGATTTCGGAAGCATCGCGATTATTGCAAAAGGATGGACAGCTTTTAATTGTCGATTTTGCGACTCACGAGCGTGAAGAATTTCGCAATACATACGCCCATCGTCGCCTTGGCTTTGAGAGCGCAGAGATAAAAACATGGCTAGATCAAAACGACTTAACGCTTACTGATGAGCGCAAAGTCAAGCCGGATGATAGCGCCCCGCCGGTTATGCTCTGGCTGGCGACTAAGACTGAAATTGAAAAAAGGAGAGCCGGATAATGATAGGTTCGACGCAAAAACAGCGATTTGTAGATCGCAATTTAGGCCCCGTTGCGCGCGCGGCGAAAGCTGACCCGAGCGACTTGCACGTCTCATTTGAGTTTTTCCCGCCTAAAAATGACGCGATGGAAGAACGGCTTTGGGAATGTGTCAGCAAACTTGAGCGCCTTAATCCTGATTTCGTCTCCGTCACATATGGCGCAGGTGGCTCCACGCGTGAGCGCACGCATCGCACGGTGACTCGCATGGCGGCTGAGACTTCGCTGAAACCTGCCGCCCATTTGACCTGTGTTGGCTCAAGCCGTAGCGAGATCAAAGAGATCGCGGATGAGTATTGGAATAATGGCGTTCGCCATATTGTCGCGCTGCGCGGCGATCCGCCAGAGGGTATTAATGAGCAATATAGCCCAACGGATGGCGGCTTTGCTTATAGCTCTGACCTTGTGGAGGGGCTGAAAAGCTATCACGACTTTGAAGTCTCCGTCAGCGCCTATCCTGAGCGCCATCCGGAAAGCCAAAGCTGGGATATTGAAATTGATAACCTCAAGAAGAAAATTGACGCGGGCGCGACGCGCGCGATTACGCAATTCTTCTTCTCGCCGGATACATTTATGCGCTTCCAAGACCGCGTTTTGGACGCCGGAATTGATATTCCGATCGTCCCGGGGCTTATGCTTCAACCGAATTTTAAAGGTCTCAAGCGCATGGCGAAAATGTGCGGCGTGGAGGTTCCGATTTGGTATTCTGACCTGTTTGACGGTCTGGACAAAGACCCCGATACGCGCCAGCTTTTAACGGCGTCTCTGGCCTCTGAATTAACGGCGGAGCTGCATGATCGCGGCGTGCGCCACTTCCATCTTTACACGCTCAACCGCGCGGAACTGGCTTATGCTGTGTCACGCGTCTTGGGCCTTCATAACCGTATGAGCGAAACATAATGACGAAAAATACAACTGAGCGCTGGGATGCCGTCGCTAAGCGCGGCGAGAAGCACATCCTGATTTTGGACGGCGCGATGGGCACAATGCTGCAAAAGCAAAAGCTCGAAGAAGAGGATTTTCGTAGCGACCGTTTTGCCGATTGGCCAAGCCCGCTTAAGGGCAATAATGACCTGC
>CALKXN010000209.1 GCA_938003555.1 uncultured Robiginitomaculum sp.
GGCTTTAGCGCCTGCGCGGCGCTAGGCGCTGTTGCCGCACTCTATTTTGGACTGCGCGCCTATGTACCTTTATTCGCGCTGATCGGCGCGGGGCTTGGGGCGGCATTATTGGTAATCCTCGTTGGGCAGCGCCAACGCGCCAGTGTTCTAATTTTAGCGGGGGTTGGCCTCGGCGCGCTGGCCACAGCCATTACGGGCCTGATTATGAATTTCGCGCCAAACCCTTGGGCGCTCTCTGAAATTGTTTATTGGATGATGGGCAGCCTGCGCGAGACTGGCCCGAGCGCGCTGTTTTATAACTTGCCGCTTACAGCCCTCGGCCTGCTCGCATTATTCATCTCGGCCCCAGATTTACGGACGCTTGCACTGGGAGAGGATACCGCCCAAAGCCTTGGCGTCTCTTTGCCGCGCTTGCAAATCCTGCTTGTCACTGGGGTCGCTTTATGCGTTGGCAGCGGCGTCGCCGTTGCGGGCGCCATCGGATTTGTGGGGTTATTTATTCCGCATATTCTGCGCGCGCTCATTGGCCCTGACCCCGCGCGGCTTGTCCCCTATTCTGCGCTGGCCGGCGCAGGGTTTTTGGTGCTGGCCGATATGGCGACCCGCGCCATTTCCAGCAATGGCGCAACGCTTTATCTTGGCATTCTAACATCACTCATCGGGGTGCCGTTTTTCCTCTGGCTCGCCACGCGGAAGATGTCGTCATGAACGCGCTTCATTTTAAAAACCTCACCGCGGGCTATGATCGCAAGCCCGTTATTCAGGGTTTAAATGGCGAAGCGCAGAGCGGGCAATTTATTGTTCTTCTCGGCCCAAATGGATGCGGGAAATCGACCCTGTTAAAATCATTGGCCGGAATACGGCCCATTCAATCCGGTCATATTGACGTGGAGGGCGGCGATATATCGGCGCTGCCGCGCCGCGCCATCGCGGCGAAAATAGCCTATCTCGCGCAGCAGCGCGATATGGTTTGGCCGCTCTCTGTGCGCGATGTTATTGCGCTTGGCCGCGCGCCCTATCGCGGCCCGCTCGGGAGAATCAGCGCCGAAGGTCAGGCGAAGATCAATGATGTCATTGAGCGGTTAGATTTAAACGCCTTTGCCCATCGCAGTATTTTGGATTTATCCGGCGGGGAACAAGCGCGCGTCCTGCTCGCCCGCGCGCTTGTGGTTGACGCGCCAATTTTACTGGCCGACGAACCTTTCGCCAGCCTCGACCCGGCCGCGCAAATTCATATGACTGAAATTTTAAAGCATGAAGCCCAGAGCGGGAAAACCGTCATTTCCGCCATACATGACCTTGCGCTCGCGCAGCATTACGCCGATGAGATTTGGCTGATGAAGGACGGCCTATTTATCGCCAAGGGCGCGCCCGCCAATGTTCTAACAGATGAAAATCTTGTGCAAGCCTTTGGCATTCACCCGCCCAAAGGCGGGTTTAGCTTACCTCGCGTAGTCGCGTCCTAATAATCATGCCCGGGATTTGTGCGGTGAAGTTTACGCATCAAGCCTGGCCAGACGAGGTTATCGCCCATGCCTGGAATGAAGGCGGCAGCGCCCTGTTGATAGACGCGCGCGGCCATCTCTACGGATTCTTCATGAAGATGCTCTTCGCCGCCGACGCTTTGCGCAAGGATTTGCGTTTTGCAGGCATTTTCTAAAAAATACATCCGCAAAAACGCAACGCCGCACGTCTTACCCAGCGTCAACGTACCATGATTACGCAGCATGAGCAGACTTTTCGTTCCCAAATTCGCCACGATGCGATCTCGCTCTTCCAGCTCCAATGCGATGCCTTCATAGTCATGATAAGCCAGATCATCGTGAACCTGCATCGACATTTGCGTATAGCGGCGCAGGCCCTTTTTCTGCGCAGAGACCGCCATGCCATAGGGCGTGTGGACATGAATAACGCAGCCCGCATCTTCGCGCGCGGCGTGAACCGCGCTGTGAATAGTAAAGCCCGCCGGATTTATGAAATACGGCGTTTCCTGACAGATCTTGCCGGCCATATCGATTTTGACCAGAGCGGAGGCGGTCATTTCTTCGAACATGACGCCATAGGGGTTAATCAAAAAACGATGCTCGCCATCTTCATCGGGCAAGCGCGCGGAGATATGGGTGAAGACCAAATCCGTCCAACCATAGAGCGCGCAAAGACGGTAAGTCGCCGCCAGTTGACAGCGCAGCGCCCATTCGGCGTCAGACACTTTTCCCTCAAGTCGCGGAATCATAATCGGGTCAGGGATGTTAAACCCCGACTGCGCCGGCATGGCTTGATCATGGCTTGTGGTCGCTTTGGTCATCTTGCCCTCCTATTAGTTAGGCAAGCCTAAACCAGAAAAGCTGCAAAACAAAGCCCGCCGCATTTATAGCCTATATTCATATCATTTTGAAAATGGGACAGCGCGGCGCCCCAATGTGCGCGCTGTCCCACCGACGCCCCACGGGACAAGATTGATTGAGACAGATTTGCACGACATTACGCTACAAGGGGATGCATGCGCAGAGCAAATTATCGCAATCATACCCAAACAGCGTTTGGGCTGTGACAACACGGTTAAATGAGGTCCGTTTATCACATTATGTCGATTACGCTGTCCACTTAGCAAAATGCGTGATGGTTGTCACGCTTAAGAAAATCTTTCACAGCGATTGCGTTAGCCCCCTTTTCATCACCGCAGAAGCGCATTAAAGCGTAGGCCTTACCGGAGGGACTATCATGGACGCATTTTTCAACTTTGAAGGTTTATTCACACTGCAAAGCCTGTGGACGCTATTTATGCTGATCCTGCTTCAGGCAGTTTTGGGGTTTGATAACCTGCTTTACATCGCGATTGAATCTAACAAAGTCGGCGACCCTGAAAAGGCAAGGAAAGTCCGTAAATACGGCATATTACTGGCCATGGTCTTCCGGATCATTTTGCTCTTCGCGATTGTAGCCGCATTTGACCTGATGAAGAAATATAGCTTTGAAATTGGGCTCGGCGGCATCTTTGAAGGGGACTTTACCCTCCAAGCGGTTGTGACCCTGCTGGGCGGTGCATTCATTATCTACACGGCGGTTAAAGAGATTTCTCATCTTTTGACGGTCGATCACATTGAGCACAGCGAAGGCGGGCACCGCGTTAGCTTTGGTAAAGCCATTGCGCTGATTGTGGCGATGAACCTAGTTTTCTCCTTTGACTCCATCCTCTCAGCCATGGCCATTGCCAGCACGACTGTAGGCGAAGGCGTCGATAAAGTGGTGACCTATCAAGTTCCGCTTATGGCGATTGCGATTATTGCCTCCGGCATCGCGATGGTGCTTATGGCGGACGCTGTGACAGAGTTTTTGAAAAAGAACCGTATGTATGAAGTCATGGGCCTATTTATTCTGTTCCTCGTCGGTGTATTGCTTGTCACCGAAGGCGCACATCTGGCGCATATGAAAATTTTCACCTTCCCGATTGATGCGATGAGCAAGTCCAGTTTCTATCTTGTGATCTTTGTCTTGGTGGTGACTGATGTTATCTCCATCCGCTATCAAAAACGTCTCTGGGCGCACAAAGAAGCGGAAATTGCAGGTAAAAACCCAGCCGCCGCTGGCGCGGCCGCCGCGTCAAAACACATGGGTAAGACCCCTGCCCCTGAAATTCTTCGCGACGACGTGCCGCAAGTGTAATTCGCGAAAAAGTCAGCAAAATACCCATATAGGGGGTGAAATACGCCGCGCCCTAATGTAAAGCAGGCAAAATTTCAGACGCCCTGCGTCTTTGACTAAAGGTATCGATCATGAATGATCTTCGTTTTAATAAAATTGCCGGCGCTATTTTGGCAACAGGTTTGGTCTTTATCGGCGTGATGAAAATCGGCGACGCGGTATATGCCCATGATGCACATGGCGAAGTGGCCTATGGCAAAGACATTCTTGAAACTTACTATGCTGAGCAGGCCAAAGGGAATGAGCCCGAAGTCGAGCTTCCCTTTCCGCAGGCTGATTGGGTCGGAGCAATGAATGCAGAGCGCGGTGCGGCCGTGTTTAAGAAATGCCAATCTTGCCACACTGTTGAAAAAGGCGGGGCCACAAAAACAGGTCCAAACCTGTGGAACATTGTCGGCACAGCCGCCGCGCAAAAAGATTTCGCCTATTCTGGTGCTATGGCGGATTCTGGTAAAACGTGGAATTACGAATCCCTAGATAAATATCTCGAAAAGCCCAGCCGCTACGTTAAAGGCACAGCGATGAGCTTTGGCGGCTTGAAAAAGCCCGCTGACCGCGCCGCTGTTATCGAATATCTACGCGTGAATGCCGATGCGCCGATCGCGCAGCCTGAAGCAGCTATGCTGCCCGTGGTCGAAAGCGACGCTGCTGCTGTGGAAGACGTTGTCGTCGAAGAATAGCCGGCTTAAAATTTAAAGTGAAAAGCGCCGAATGGATGTGATGTCCCCGGCGCTTTTTTTTATGCGCTTCGCGGCAATTTCAAGCGACTCAATCTGCGTCATCATGTGATGTGCATTGGCGTGAATAATCCATGCCTCATCGATCATAATCGCGACATGCCCCGTCCAGAAAACGAGGTCTCCACGAATGAGGCCGCACAGGTCCGGCGTCACCTTTACCGCGCCGCCAAGTTCTCGCGATTGCGGACCGCTATCACGCGGCGCAGAAATGCCCGCTGCCCATAAAGCGTTTTGCACAAGGCCAGAGCAGTCCACACCATCCGCGCTTTTTCCGCCCCACACATAAGGCAACAGCAAGTAACGCTCGGCCACCGCAACATAGTCGCTGTCTATCTCACCTAAAGGGGCAACATGATTCGCGTGCAGATAACCCTGTTGGATTTTATAAAATGACGTCCCCGAAGGCGCGGCGGTCAAGCGGCTACCCAGAGACAGACTCATCACAATTGGACTTTTAATATCCGCGCGAGAAAAGACAGGCGCGCGCAGGCTGATGATCTTGTGTGTTGAAGTTGTCTCGACGCTAAATTTCTTCGCCTCAACCCAGCCCTCATATACGGGCTGCTTAGTGATTAAATCCAAGGCCTGCCCGAAATGCCACTCGCCTTCGCTGCGATCAGCTTCGAAACTTTGCCCAAATAAGACTTGGTCTTCTATGGATAGATTTAGATCCGGCGCGCCGCGTAAATCGGCATATGAAGCTATGCAGCGCAATAACGTCAAAGCTAGGCTGCCGCATCTATATTGCGCGTCACGCCGCGAATGGTTTCGGCAAACCCGATCAGATAATTTGAGCCGCGCGCTGTGCGCTGGATTGTAATGCTGCGCTTATCGGACGGGTCGGGCGCGCGCTGCA
>CALKXN010000210.1 GCA_938003555.1 uncultured Robiginitomaculum sp.
ACCGTCAAAACATAAAACGGGATAAGACTTGCTGGACCGGCCCATGGCACATTCTCTTTGACCTTAGCTTGGTATTTTTCAGCCAGAGCGTGCGCCGCCGTCTCGTCATTGGCAATCTCAGGGTTGTCTGCCATGATTTGGAAATATTCTGCTAAACCTGCCTGACCAAGAACAACAACAATCGTGAGAATAAAGAGAAAACACGTCGCGAAAAAGACTCCCGCACTTTGGCCAAAGTCATGCAATCTGCGCACATAAACAGTATATAGAAGATAAATTGCGAGGAATGTGACCAACAAAGAGATGAGCGTTCCCAGCAAGCCCGTGCCAAAGACATTCATGATATGCGGCACACAATACCAAAATGCGATTGTAAGCCCCAGCGCAAGACCAAAACGTAACCGCGGCGTGCGCCCGGTTGGGATAAATAAATCTTTGTGCAATGGCAGCATGTCAAACTTTCATGAATACGTTTGAATTTGATACGCGCTATAGCGCGATCAAGACGTAAACAAAAGCGTTAGAGAGGCCTCAAATATAGACTTTAAGCAGCGTCGAGAAACGGTTTTAGGCTAATGTGAAGGAACGGGCTTTCCGCTTCTAAAAACGCCATCAGGGCTTTCTCATTTGCATCATAATCACCATCGCGGCCAATCCGCGAGGCCAGCCATGCGGCTTCTTCGGGATCTATATTTTCTGCGCGGCGCACAGCAGAGTTTTGCGTCGACTTCAACCGTGCTTCATGCGCAGCTTCTGCTTTTGCGCCTTGGCCTGAAAATTCAGAGATCACATCTTTGAACTTCAAGCGCTTTAGCATGCTACCTAATTTCATATCCCCGCGACTCTCCATCCAGCGTTCGCGGCGTAAAGCTTCTTCGCGATCAGCCGTTTCATAGGTCGACAAATACATCAGATAATTCGCGATTGCTTTGACAAATAAGTCCTGCCACTGCGGCGCATTCTCTGCATCGCGTGTTGCATCATTCAGATCAAAAAGCACCTCTGCCTCTGTCCGTGACACGGCAATGTGGCGATCACCGCCGCAGGCATAAATAACGTTTCGAAGCAATTCAACATCAATGGCCGTAATCGTTCCAGCCTCAAGCGTGCGGCCCCGGCCAATCACGCCGCTACCGCTCAGAACAGCATGTTTAATCTGTCCCAGCGCAAATGAAACCAATCGATCTGTACTATCTGTGGCCGTTTTAAGCACGTTCACAAGCAAGCGCAGTTCGGTCATGGTCTCAACAATGCCGTCATTTGAAATGCGCGTGATTAGCCATGTGGCATTGGCATCGTCAACATATCCGTAGGGTAAAGTCTGGCGGACGAGAAAGTCTGTCATGGCTTCCATGAAGAATTCGCCAAAGCTATCAGGCTTTTCGCGAACAGAATCGGAGAGCTGAAACAGCCCATCCGCCTCGGTAATTGTGATCCGCCCATCTTCGTAAATCGCGCGGCGCAAGGCCAGAACGTCATCATCAGTAAGTGTGTCATCCCCGCTAAAGCGGTCTAAAATCTGTGCTAGTTGGGTCGTCATTACGCCTGCCCCTATAATATTGGAGTCCCAAATAGCTACATTTACTCAAAAATGCCTTAACGCAGGCATTTTAATACAATTGGCTAGAATTTCTTTTCAAGCGTCACAAATATACTGCGCGGGCGCCCCGGAAAATAACGTTCATTGCCAAAGGCAAAATCCGCGCGATTGGCATATCGTCGATCAAGCAGGTTCTCCGCCCGAACAAAGAGCTTCGCGTCATGCGGCAAGTCATATGTCGCCCCGCCGGTTACAATTGTGTGCCCCGGATAATCTTGCGTATTTGCGGCATTGGTGAAATATTTCCCAATATGATTGACGGATAGTGACAAACCGTAAGGCTTATCCTGCGGTGCATAGGATATAAGGCCGTAAGCCGTCACGCGCGGCGCGGTATCAATGTCGTTCCCCTTGGTGATAATTTCGCTGCTATTATTGACCTGATTGCTAAATCCGTAGGCGTTCTCAGCAAAGGCCGCGTTACCCGACACGTTCCAACTGTCATTTATGCGATACCGCCCCGACAGTTCAATCCCCGCATGATCCGTCACCCCATCCGCCACATTGAAGCCATCGGCATCGCGAAAAAAGAAATTATCTTTGCGTTGAATATAGGCCGTGACATCCCAATTGAAACCGCCAGCCCACCCGCGCAATCCCGCTTCGAGCGCGTCCAGCGTTTCCACGTCAGCGGGATTATCCGCTTGGTTACGCTGCACGCGATAAATATCCGTCGTCTGCGGCGCGCGCTCACTATGGGCGAGTTTGGCGAAGCCTTGGAGGTTTTCGCTAAATTTGTAAGTGGCTGAAATTTGCGGCGAGAAGAGCGTGAAATTATCGCTTCGGACGTCCAGGCGAAGGAATCGACCGAACAAACCGCTGTCGATATTATTCGCGTAGTCGTAATTGATATGAGCAATGCGAGCCTGGCCTGTAACTTTAAACCGCCGCGTCGCGCGATAAGTTATATCTGCGCCTAGCTCCGCGCGGCGGGCTTTAACATCATAATCGTAGTGATCGCCTTGGATAAAACTAAACCGCGTTGGCGCGTCTTGAACTTCATCTAAATGCCCCTGCGTTATCTCGGCTTTGGCATCGAAACCATAAGTTAGCTTTCCCTTATTCACGTCATAACGGCCCTTGAGTCCAAAACTTTGATGATCATTTCGCTCAAGCGCTTGACCAGGTAAAAAGTGCAAGCGAAAATCCATATTGGCCCCGCGGACATAAGCGTAAAGTGAAAGATTATCATATCCGACTTCCCGCGACGCCGCGACATAGCCAAGCCAACTTCGTGTATCCCTGAACGCTTCGGGATTCATATTGCCAAAAGCGATGTCATCATCTTTATAAGCATCCGGACCCTGCGCAAAACCTGCGGTTTCTTGATTTAAATTGGTCGCCGTGAAGACGCCTTTGAGTGTCCAAGCCTCGTAATCTTGCTCTCCTGTCAGAAGTAGTTTTTGGACGTCATAACCGCTGGCGGCCCGAAACCCTCCATCATGAATCGCGGACACGCCCAGACTTAGAAACTCATTGCCAATCATGGCCTTGCCCGCAATATATTCGTCCGAGCCAACAGTCATCGAGACGCGCTGATCGCCATCAAAGGAGGACTGCGCATTAATTGCCCCGTGTTGAGCGTTACCTCCCCACGCGGCCACATGCGGTCCTTTGTAAACCGTCAGCGTAGAGACGAGATCGAAGGGCATTTCCAGAAAACCGTTTACATTCCCAAACCCTGGCGCGCGAAGGCTAATACC
>CALKXN010000211.1 GCA_938003555.1 uncultured Robiginitomaculum sp.
CCTAGGCGGGCTCCGGGAGGCAGCTGGCAACAGAAGCCTCCCACTTTGCTACAATGTCCCGTAATGCACTCATTATTTGCAAAGCAAATATCAGGGACTTTAGCACCAACCCTCAGATATTTCACTTTGCACGCGCCAATAACGTCTGCGCGGCCTGGGCAAAGTTCTCACCCATTTTTTCAAATTTACGCGCCAGCGGAGAGCTTTGGCGCCAGATCAGGCCAATGTCACGTTGGGCCATGGGGTGATTAATGCGCCGGACATGGACGCCCGGGTCTCCTGCCGCTTCAGAGAGATAATAAAGGCTTGGCAGAATCGCGATGACATCGCCCATCGCCGACATTTGCCGAATAGCGTCCAAACTTGTGCCTTCATAGCTTTTACTAATCTCAGCTCCAGCAAGATTGGCAAGGTCGCTCACAATCTTTGCAAAGCTATGCCCCGACCCCAAAGTCAGAAGCGTGCGCCCCTGAAGCTCTGATAACTCAATATCGTCTTTGGATGATGCGAGCGGGTCATCGGGCGCGACGCAGATATAAATATCTTCTTTGAACAAGGTGATACTCTGCATGCCAACATGAACGTCCGGCATGGCCATAATCACATCGCGCGTGCCATCAATCAGCCCGGCCTGTAAATCGCTTCCGCGCTCTTCATAGATTTGCAAGCGCAATTGCGGGTACGCCGCATGGAGCTGCCGCGTTGCGAGAGGCAGCAAATATGGCCCGATAGAGGGCAAAGTCCCAATACGCACTGTCCCTGTTAAATCATCCCCCGCGTCACGCGCCAAGGCCTTCATGTCTTCGACATCGCGCAATATGGCGCGCGCGCGAATAAGGATCTCTTGTCCAATTGGCGTAAGCGCCGCGCCATTCCGGCGGCGCTCTATGAGCGTCGCGCCAATATGGTACTCCATCTCTTTGACTTGCTGTGACAAGCTCGGCTGACTTACGGCGCAAACTTGCGCGGCCTTGCTAAAACTCTGCGTGTCAGCAATCGCGACAAGATACTGAAGCTGTCTTAAAGTGGGTTTCATAGATATAGTTACTATCTATGTTCAAACCACAAACAATATATTTTATCTATCAATTGGCATGGCCTATCTGCGCATCCTTCACATCGCAGATTGGACATGACACGCTCTATTTCAACCACAGCAAACCTAAATGCGCGGCTCTGATGGACGCCCCGCGAAATACGCCGAGGGCGAAACCATGGCCCGTATCATATACTTAAAACAAGCCCCGACATCTGATCTTCGGGGCTTTCATTTATGGTGGAGTTACGTCTTGTCTCCAAATGCCTTAACGGGCTCCGTTAGAAAGTGCCGGCCGTCTTTGTCTTCAATTTCAACGACCCATAAATCGCTATCATAACTAAGTAATTTACCGATTTCAGTATGGGCCGCCATATCGTCCATATTATCGCTTTGCATCCACACGCGATCCCCCTCCATCGCCGTGATGGGGCGGTAAAGGCGATTGCCGCCGCGCAGATCCGCAATACGCAGCATAATACTCCCCGCATCGGGATCGCCCTTATGAACAATATAGGCAAATGCGTCGCTAATCTGGGCTTGGCGCACCAGTGCCGCGATAAAAATATGTGTTTTTAAGCGAATAGCCATCGCTGCGCTCCCGTTTGGCACTTAAATTGCTCTGTAAGGCTTATGTTAATCATAGGCCCCCGTAAAATGTCTCAAAATTATAACACTGCAAGCGCTATTATCGGCAAATCCCTCCTGATGCTGACTGTATTTATGGTATTCTGCCTGCTGACATCTCTGTCAGCACATTCAGCTGTTATACCGGACAGTCAAAACCGCACAGCCACACACACAACAAGTGCAAATCTTGCTGAACTTAGCGGGTTTGAGGAACAAATTTTAGATTGGCGCCGTCCCTTTACGACGGTTAATTTTGATGTTCCGGGCGGCAATTATGCCAATGGTCTTACTCTAAAGCTCTCTGCCACACCGCAAAAGGGCGTCAGCAGTTCAACACCGCTTATGATCAGCTTAAATAATGGCAAGCCGATCCCCGTTCGCAGCAATGGCTATCGTTTTGACGCAGAGATTAAGCTCGAGACCTTACGTCTGCGCGCGACAGGTAATGAACTGAAAATCACCTATAAAACGCCATCAGGCCAAGATTGTCTTTTGCCTAATCACGGCAGCTGGACTGTGGATATGGCGCGCTCAAAACTCGTCATGAAGAGCCGGGATCGCTCCCGCTCCTATCGCTTAAACGAAGTCGAGTCCCGCCTCAGCAGCGCCCTTACCGCGCCAAGCAAAGTCTCTATCGTCGCGCGCGGCGCCCAAAAGACTGCATTTGAAGCGCTTTCCGCTCAAGCCATTGGCCTGCGTGTCGATGACATTCCGCGCATTTCTTTAAAGCCTGCAAACACTCCTTTCTCCATTTATGTTGGCACGCGCCGCGACCTTGCGCGCTATAATTTGGACGCGCCAAAAATCATGGCCGCCTCCGGCCCCGTTCTAGGACTTGCCGAAGGCCGCCCTATGAAGCTTGTTCTGACAGGCGACACCGAAGACGAAGTTTTAGCCTTGAGCAAATCTTTTGCGCGCAATCATCTGCCACATGTGCGCCGTACATTGGTATCGCTCGGCGAGATGGAGATGCAAACCGCCCTCTCCCCGATTCATCTCAAGCCGGGATCAAGCACAAAACTATATGATATTGGTCCGGTTGAATTTGATTTCGTCTACCGCCCTAACCCTGTCGTTCTAACATTTGCGACTTCGGACACCCATCAAGGCGAAGGCGAGCTTTTACTAGATATTAATCGCAATGGTTCTGTGGCCAATGAAAGCGTTATGAATGTTACGCTGAATGGCAAGCCTCTTGGCACGACGCAGCTTAATAAAAATCGTAAGAAAATCTCATTCCCGATCCCCGCCGGAACGCTTCGCGCCGGGGACAATGAGATGGTGATTACGCCTGTTCTTGAGGCTAAATCAACGGGCTGTACAGACTGGATGGATGCGCCTGGCGTTGGCCTCGGACAGAAAAGTCACCTGAAATTAGGCGCGGCCTCTCACGAGCAGGCGTTGTCTTCATTCGCCTCTAGCGGCGGCGTCTTTGCCGCAAATTTCGGTAGCGATACGCAAATTATTTTACCCCGCGCCGGCACGCAAGACCGCGCAAGCGCGCTTCGCATCTTGGCCATGAGCTCAAAAACAAGCGGACACGCCATGAGCAATGCGAGCTTTAACACAGCCGCAAACGCCGCCACATCGCGTAAAAACATTGTCGCAATTGTGCCAAGCCGTGATCTCTCCAAAACGCTGCTTCAGGGCGCGCCGCAAGCCTTTAAAGATGGTCTTGTGCGCTCAACTATTCCCCTGACAAGTGACTTACAGCCCGTCTTGGTCGCAGGCGTCAATGAAGGCGCAGCCTTCGCATTAGCCGCGCAGTCAAGCCAGCAGCGCGTCCAAATGGGCGGCCTCGCTGCGATCTACACCACATCTGCCGGTAAGAATGTTGTTGCCTTTAGTGCTGCGCCCGGCGTTCGTTTTACATCCATGGCCGATAAACTTGTGCGTCCGGCCCACTGGCAGCAACTCTCCGGGTCGGTCACGCGCTGGAATAGTCGCCGCGTTCTGTCTGTCCAAGCTGGCGGCATAAAAATTCCTACGCTTGCAGCGCCGAAACCCAATAGTTCATTTGGGTTTGAAATGCCGCAATTTAATATGCCTGAATTTAAGCGCCCCGGCTGGATGAACCGTCAAGCCCCTGAGGCTCCGGCCCTCATCCGGGACGTTCCGGCCCCTAAGGTAGCGCCCACCGCAGCGCCGATACGCGACGTCAAACCCATGACTGTTGCGCAAGCTTTACCAAAAGCCGCAGCGCCTTCACTCAAATTACGTGGCCGTTCGGCAAGTGTGACGGCTCCAAGCCTGTCGGTTCGCGCACCTCAAACTCAGGCGGGTGAATTTAGCTGGGACTATTTTACAGCAAATGTCAGAGCTAAAGCGCGCAATTTTCGCAATGGCACAAAGCGCGCATTTAACGCAAACACCAGCACACAAAGCACCGCGCAGTGGTTTAATGAGGCTTTGAAAACAAAATCTCTATGGCTATTGATTGCGGCGGCCTTGCTTATTTTAGGATTAGCGACAGCGGTTCCGAGTTCGACTAACCGCCACCATTAAACTGTAAATTAAGTGCTGGCGCGTTCGCGTGGCAGCACGATCGTCGCTGTCGTGCCCTGATCAAGCGCGCTGTCTAAATCAAATTCGCCATCATGCATTTCCGTCAAAGACTTCACTAGACTGAGGCCTAATCCGGTTCCTCGGCTATCCACCATACGGGCAGCCCCAGCTTGGGCATAAGGCTTGCCGACCTGCTTCAGGTCAGCGGCGTTCATTCCGCGGCCTTTATCAATCACTTTAAGCGTGACAGCCTCTTCATTGGCGCTAACCTTCACGGTAATATGCTCGCCCTTATCAGAGAATTTAATGGCATTGGATAATAGATTTAGCAAAATTTGACGTACGGCGCGGCGATCAGCGTCAATGAGCAGCCCTACGGAATCATGAATTTCAGGCTCTATGATAACTTCAGCATTATCAGCCTGCGGGCGCACCATTTTAATGCTACTGCGCACCACATCCGCAAGATCAAAGCGGTCATAGCTCAGCGAATATTTTCCAGCTTCAATTTTAGACATATCTAAAACATCACCCAAAAGATCCAGCATATGCTGTCCACTATCATGGATAAGGTCCGCATATTCACTGTATTTCCCCGGCAAAGGCCCAAAGAGACGCGACCGCATCATATCAGAAAACCCGATTATCGCGTTTAGCGGCGTGCGCAATTCATGGCTAACTCCGGCAAAGAATAAGTCTTTGTCACGCGCATCAGCATCCGCGATTTGAGATTGTTCGCGCAGACGCTCTACTTCATCCATCGCCCCCGTCACGTCACGGAGATAAACAAAGGCCCCTGCGTCCTGTGCCGGAGCAATATCAATTTGAACGGCGCGTTCTTTATTTTTTTGCTCAGGATTCGCCAGAATTTGACATATGATACGTTGGTTTTCTCCGCTCGCTTCAGCCAGCGCGATAGCCGATTTAACGGCGTCGGAGTCTGCCGGATTAAGGTCGAGCAAATTCCCCAAATCGCGGCCCTCAATAAGTTCATCAACATAAAGATATGCTGATTTCGCATGCGCTGTCGCGTAAGCTACATTGTGCTGCTTATTCACGCGAAATGCAGCGCCCGGGTAAATATCAAGGACAGCTTTATCACCTGCCCCCCCTGCAGATACGTCCTGAGCCGTGTGTCCAGCCTGCGCATTGAGAGCAGCCCCATGCGCGCTTATCAGAGCTTCATCTCGGCGAGAATATGAGACAGCGAATAATGCAGAGATCATGAATATGATCGTCGCGACAGGCGCAGTAACTTCGCTCCACCGCGCGGCTGCGGCATTTGTATCGAACTTCGGAACCCAGCCATAATAGATCGCATAATAGCTTCCGCCTGCCGCAATAGCAGACAGCACCATGGCTTCAACCACGCGCTCACGCTGAAATAATGAGGCGATGGCGGGCGCGCACAAAAACAAAATCGCCATGGGTAAAAAGGCTAGGGCCAGAACGGCTAAAACGGCCAAGGCGATCCATGTAAAGAGCACAGTGACCTGCGCCCATTCGCGATCCATAACGGGGGAGAGCACGAGTCCAACCAATCCCGGAACCATAGCCGCGGCCGCAAAGGGCCATACATTATCCAGCTCTAAGGCAAAAAATGTTGCCAAAGCCGCAGCAGCGATGGCTGCGAGCCAAATAATACTGGCTAATCTGACCCGGCGGCCGGCGAATTTATCTATGATAGAAAGCGTGGACATATGATCCTGTTTAATCTCTGTTAACCGTATATGTTAACAAGTAAGGGGATACTATTAACGATGACTATAGTTTTCACCTATTAAGCGAGACTGCAACACTTGCTTTCGCGCTATTATAGGCTACGGAACACGACAAAGGCGGGGGCCTCGGGAGAGATTATGAAAAACCTGATTGCGATCGCAACACTCAGCGCAGCCTCTATAATTTTATCGGCCTGCGCAACGCCAGCCCCGCCACCACCGCCGCCACCGCCAGAGCCCGTTGTCTACACGCCGCCGCCTGAGCCGGTCGTTTACACCCCTCCGCCCGCTCCTGTTGTGACTGTCTATACGCCGCCTCAGCGCAGCATTGATGAGCGCTTGACCGAAGTTTTGGTGCGTGATGCCTCATACCATGGCTCGACGATGCAGAATGTGAGCCGCGCAGCCTATAACCCTATTCAAACCCGCGAGGACTTGGATGGTCATTTAGACAATTTGGCAGGCGTTTTCACGCCCCGCCTTGGCGCGGGCCTGCTAAGCTATGGCGGGTTAATCGCAGCGCAAAACCCATCCTTTGCCGACAGCGTCATTGAGCGCGCGACAAATGAAGGCGCGGATACCGTTGTTTTCAAATTATATTCTGATCCAAATTACGCCCTCACATTTAATGGGTCTTATGACGCCGCCAGTGACATTATGGCGGCCTGGAAAGACGACATAAGCGCCTTTGACAGCGCGGCTGCAGCGGTCAAAGCCCAGTCTTATGAGCTTCAAAAAGACCCGACATGGAAAAAAATGCGTTCCGGGGATCGCAAAGCTCGAATCACGAAATTCAAAGCCGCGCAAACTTACGCCGTAAGCCTGCCTGACACATCTCAGCGCGCCATTGCGGCGGCGGGAAGCGTCACCTCATCTGATTTTGACGGCGCAAGCCGAAGCGCCGCATTCTGGCAAGCCTATGGCAAAACATCCAAGCCTGTCAGCTATGGCGGTGGCGGCCAAATCACGCCCAATGCGACCAAATCCTTGACCCTTGGAGCGCTCGAGGTTCTGGGCTCATCCGGTAAAAACAGTTCTACATGGATCGCAAATTACACAACTGATAACACTTTAAACCAGTGTCTGAACTGGGCGCGCTTGCACACAGAGCAGTGCCTTGCGGCGGGGCATTACAAATTCGAAGACGCATTTTGCGTTGCCGAACATGAGCTTAAAGACATCTCAGAATGCCTGACAAAAGGCGGCTATTAGGCGCTAAGCTCTTGCAATTCATCGCTGCGCAGACCATTTGCGCAGTATGACTATTTTCGCGCCGCACATCCAAGATCTCATTGATGATTTTTCCTTTCTGGACGATTGGGAAGAGCGCTATATGCACGTCATTGAAATGGGCAAAGCCCTTGCCCCGCTTGACGAAAGCGCGCGCAATGACGCCACGAAAGTCAAAGGCTGCGCAAGCCAAGTCTGGCTTGTAAGTGAGAGCGACAAAGCAAGCTCACCTCAAATGACATATAGCGGCGATAGCGACGCCTTTATTGTTAAAGGACTGATTGCCATCGCCATTGCCATTTATTCCGGCCAAGCCGCCGCGGACATTATTGCAACCCCTGCCCGCCCGATATTTGATGCGCTGGGCCTATCCGAG
>CALKXN010000212.1 GCA_938003555.1 uncultured Robiginitomaculum sp.
AATATTCCAGCTCTCGAATATGTCTCCCTGACGAGGACGCCCCGTTGGCAGCCAATATCCTGCCTTCGACACCACTCCAAAGCTCCATTCTGTCGACAAATTTTATCGCAATTTTCTCCCACTGCGACGGAGAGCTGTAACGCGGCGTATATCTTTCTGCCGCGAGCAATTGATCCAAAGAGATACGAAGTTGCGCGGCAATTTTAAAATCCACATCCCCCACTCTTTTATCGCCTGTATTCGTCTCTAGGAGTTTTAGGGCGCGTCGAAAATGCATATCACTAAGGGCCAAGTTAAGACGGGCGCGGGCTTGTGAAAATTCTGGCTGCTGTAAACCTGTATAGTCTTGGGGTTGATAGGCTTCGGCTATTCTCAGCATACGGTCTACATCATGAAACAACGTGTAACTCTTAGCGGGGCTGGCTTCACCGACGATGCGGTCTTCCACGGTTGCCAACAAAGTTTGTAACATCAAAAATTCTCGGACATCTTGATCATATTCGCCATGGCTTTTGTCACAAACATCTTGGATGCCTTGAGGCAGTTCAGAATATTTTATATCACAGAGCGCATCTGTTCTCTCAAAAGCGTTTTCAGAAAATTCATCCATGAACGGCATATTTGCGCTTGAAAGAAGGGATGCCGCATTATCAATATCCGATGTCTCATCTGTGATTAGGGCGCGGGTCACGGCGATTTCGCGAGACAGTTTCTCCAGCGCCGTACTGTGTCCATTGCTCCTATATGCCCCGATCCAGCCCGTCACGAATACATCCGGTGAGAGTTCATCATATAGCGCTTTTGCTTTTTCGTGATATTTTTCAGCCAATTGAATAAATTCTAAAGAGTCAAATGCATCTGCCCCTGATGCGTAATACCCCGCAATGCGTGCATAATCTTCGACCTGCTGCTTGGGCGCGGGATTAACTTGCTGCGCAATTATACCGTCTTGAACATATTTAAGGGCGGCCCGCATTGTGTCTTCGGACCCAAAATGTCTATGCCATTTAATTAGATCCATTGGGCTAGAGTGACGACATTCACTGGACTCAAATTCGAAACGGTAACTTTTAGGAATAGGCACAGCTTTGATATTTTGAAAATCAGTTAGCGTGCCAAGCCAAGGTTTATAGTATGACAAACATATCAGGTCCTCCTGCACCGGGAGGTCTTGCGCGCTTACCGCAACAGAAAGGCCCGCGATAAAGCAAGTAAGCAGACGATATTTCAGCATCAAGACCCAATCATATTTATAACGTCGACGCGAGTGCAGAATAACCTACCATAGTAATGCAAGTGAACCAAATATCGACTTTGGAAAAGCCTCAATGACAAATTTTCCTGGCGCCAAAAAAACCCTGCGCGCGGGTTACGCGGCAGGGCAGAGTTTATCACATATAGGGAGAATACGACCATTGGCTGTATTCAATTCCTATATGGCACAGCGAAGATTACGGCGCGATGACCCCGGGATCAAAATAATTTAATTTCTGATCGGCGCACAGCGCTTGGGCGCGAATGAGGGATTTGGCATAATTTGTATTCAAGCGCTGACAGGCCCCGCGCAGATCGCCCGTCTCAAAGTGACAAAATGCGCGCTTTGCTCTGACGGCCCGCATGGGTATAGACGCGCATGGATCATATATATGACATCGCAATTGTGGGCAGCGGCGCAGCGGGACTGGCGGCGGCGCTGTCTATTGCGGCGCTGCGCGATTTAAAGATCGCCCTGATCGATGCGGGCAGCGCCAAAGTGGACGGCCGCGCCTCCATGCTGGCGGGGTCAAGCTGGCGGCTCCTTGACCGTCTCGGTTTAAGCAAAGCGCTGGGCGGCAAAGTCCAAACGGTTACCGATATGCTGATTAGCGATGGAGAGGCCGGATTGCCCGCCTCCCCGCTCTCGCTGCATTTTTCCGATGAAGATCATATGCGCGCGGGCGTCGCCGAGCCGCTAGGCTATATGGTGGCCAATACGGATTTAACGGATGCATTATCCAAAGCCGTCACCGCGTCGAAATCTATTACGCAAATCACGGCGCGGGTCACCGATAGCACGGCAGGAAAGCTGACGCTGGATAATGGCGACAAAATCACCGCTGATATTATTGTGGCCGCAGATGGCGGCAAGAGCCAGTTGCGAAAGCGCGCGGCGATCACGGTAACGGGATGGGATTATTCCAGCGCTGGCATTGTCACGACCATCGCACATGAATTGCCCCATAATGGATGCGCGCAGCAGCTGTTTTTGCCCGGAGGGCCGCTCGCGCTTCTGCCATTGGTTGGGACGAAAAAACATCCGCACCAATGCTCTATCGTGTGGAGCGAAGATAAAGACGCCGCAAAAGCCGCGCTTAATTTACCGACTGAATTATTCACCGCAGAGCTCGCTCGCCGAATGGGCGATATTTACGGCGACATTGAAACTATTGCGCCGGTGCAAAGCTGGCCGCTGCGCATGCAAGTCGCCAAGAGCTATCACGCCGAGAGATTAGTCTTGGTCGGCGACGCCGCGCATATCATTCACCCGCTGGCGGGACAGGGCTTAAATCTGGGTCTGCGCGACGCGGCGGCGCTGGCGCAATCCATTGCCGATGGTTTGGCCGTGGGCGAAGCGCTGGGCGCGCCAAATATGCTGGGCCGTTATGGCCGCTGGCGCAAAGCTGACGCGCTGCAACTCGCCGCGATGACCGATGGCCTTGATAAATTATTTTCCAATCGCATCGCCCCGCTCCAGCATCTGCGCCGCCTCGGCCTTGGCGCCGTAGATCGTAGCGATACATTGCGCGCCTTCTTCATGCGCGAAGCCGCAGGTGAGACCGGCGATGTACCGGAGTTGATGATTTAGACCTCAATCTCATCCTGAGGTGACCCGCAGGGTCGGGACTCGAAGGATGGCCACACAGAGGCATAATCTTACGCGTCCTTCGAGACGCCTCTTGCACCGCTCCTCAGGATGCGTAAAATTATCTTCGGAGATGAAATATGAGCTACACATTATACGGACTTAAAAATTGCGACACTTGCCGCAAGGCGATCAAGGCGCTTGAGGCGGCAGGCAAGAAGGTCGCCTTTGTCGATATTCGCGGCGATGATGTCGATAAGCATGATATTGAAGGCTGGTTAGT
>CALKXN010000213.1 GCA_938003555.1 uncultured Robiginitomaculum sp.
TCCACTTCAATCGGTGTGTGGGAGACAATCTTCAAAAGCTGTTTGTGTGACCACACATCATTTTCATGCGGGGCAATATTGAAATCCCCGACCAAAATCTGCTGATCATCCCCAATCGAAAAGCGTTTTGTGAAATAGGCGTTCATGGTGGACAGGAAATCCAGCTTATGACCGAATTTCGGGTTCTCTTCACGATCAGCCACATCGCCGCCTGCGGGAATGTAGAAATTGTGGAGCTCGAAATCGGTCTTGCCGACGACGACTTTGGTTGAGACGTGGCGCGCTTCTTCGCGCGGGCAGAACGCCGTCGGCAGGCGATGTAGCGGTATACGGCTTATTGTGGCCGTGCCGTGATAGCCCTTCTGGCCTGACACTTCGATATGCTCATAGCCCGCCGCGCGCAGCGGCTCATAGGGGAAAACATGTTCTTCACATTTAATTTCCTGAAGGCACAGAATGTCGACATCCTGCTCTTTGAGAAAGCGCAGGACTTGCTCAATGCGAAGGCGGACGGAATTAATATTCCACGTAGCGATTTTTAAATGTGTCATGCCCGACGCTTAGAGCGATTCGAGCCCGATGATAGGCCTAGCGGCGGCGCCCGCCGCTGCCTGCGCGCGTATTGCGAACAACAAACAGACGCGGATTGAGCTCTTCATTATAGCGCAGATTAGACAGCTCAACGCGAGTGGTCTGTCCGAACTCATCAACAACAAGCCATTCGCGCAAAGCGAGATTAGGTTCATTAAACACAAGTGTCATCTGTCCAGCCTGCTTCCCGTTCTTATCGGCAATCGTCACGCTGGTGCGATCTTGGAATTTCTGCAAGGCGAGGACCTTCGTGTCCCGGCCAAGCTGCAAATCAGCCTTTAGAAACGCATTAAGCGGGGTCGCGGCTAATGGAATGCGGTCCGATGTACCCAGTTTTGTATTTTGCTGCGTAATGAATGCACCGTCTGAGACAATAAGAAGACTTGCGGGCGGGGCATATTCAAAGCGAATTTTACCCGGGCGCTGCAAAGCGAGCGTTCCGCGCGCGCTTCCGCCATTTTGATTATACTGAACGAAATCACCCGTAAGCGTGCCCGTATTGTTCAAAGCTAAATCCAGTCGTGCCAAATCTTGCTGCACAGTCGCGGGATGGGTAAATGCGGGATATTGAGCCTGTCCTGATCCGGCAGGCGCGTTTTGCGCCGCGGCAAACATTGCGCCGCCGCCAAGGATCGCAGCCATAGCCGCCGTTATTAAAATTTGTTTTTTCATAGCTTAGGCCTAACCCAAATCATGTGAATATATACTGACACTATAAGCCCCCCATCTGAGCGCAAGCCTAATCACATGCTCATATACGGTTCAGCTTGATTAAATCTTTGAAAGGCGCGAAGACGGGGAAAATCCAACAGGAGATGATTATGCGTCCAAATGACCGCGCCCTAGATGCACTGCGCACTGCCGAAATTACCCCGAATGTTTCACCTTACGCCGAAGGCTCGTGTCTGATTAAAATGGGCAATACCCATGTTTTATGTACGGCCAGTGTTGATGAAAATGTCCCGCGCTGGATGAAGGGTAAAGGCAAGGGCTGGGTCACGGCGGAATATGGCATGCTGCCCCGCGCGACCCATTCACGTAATTCGCGCGAAGCGGCGCGCGGCAAGCAAAGTGGACGCACCGTTGAAATTCAGCGCCTGATTGGCCGTAGCCTTCGCGCCGTTGTTGATTTGGAAAAACTGGGCGAGCGCCAAGTTGTTCTCGATTGCGACGTCATGCAAGCCGATGGCGGAACGCGCACCGCGTCCATCACGGGCGCCTATGTTGCGCTGTCCATTGCGATGAATAAATTAGTCGAGCAGGGCATAATTGCCGAGTCGCCACTCTTTGCCAAAATGGCCGCCGTATCATGCGGTATCGTAGACGGTACGTGTCGCCTTGATCTGGAATATGTTGAGGACAGCGCCGCGCAGGCCGATTGTAATTTTGTGCTGACCGACCAAGGCGGCATTATCGAGGTCCAAGCCACCGCCGAAGACGAGCCGTTTACGGCCGATCAAATGGCAGAGCTAACGCGTCTTGGCGCGCTGGGCGTAGCGAAATTATGCGCCTTGCAAGATAAAGCCATCAGCGCCTAACTAAAATTATTCCTCATCCTGAGGCGACGCTGAAGGCGTCGGGACCCGAAGGATGCGGAATAATTAAGGCGTTTATACGAAACCTAACCCGCTTCGCGCTTTTGATCTGTGTCCAATTCATGTTCGCGCACTTTGCGGTAGAGCGTGGAGCGTCCGATGCCGAGGCGGCGGGCGACTTCGCTCATATGGCCTGAATAGGTTTCAATCGCGAACTGAATAAGATCACGTTCAATCTCTTCAAGACTGCGAAGATGCCCATTGCGGTCAAGAATTTTGAACTTTTCTTCATCATCCGTCTCATCGGACTCAACTGAAATCGCTTTGGTTTCCGCAGAGGGAATGATCGGGGCGAGGCCGCTAATTTGCGGGAAGTCCTCTGGCTTAAGCATATGACCATCAGATAGAATCACCGCGCGGAAAATGGCGTTCTCAAGCTGACGTACATTACCCGGCCAGCTAAAGCCGCGTAGCATATCCAGCGTTTGCGGCAGAGCGCCGCGCACGCTGCGGTTTTCTTGCGCGTTAAAGCGTTTCACGAAATGATCAAGCAAAGCCGAGATGTCTTCACGGCGCTCGCGCAGGGGCGGCACCTCGATTGGAAAGACATTTAGACGGTAATATAGATCTTCACGAAAACCGCCTTCTTTGACCTGTTCCGACAGATCGCGGTTTGTCGCGCTGATGATGCGCACGTCAACTTTGACGGGGCGCTTTGATCCGATGGGGTCAACTTCACCTTCTTGCAGGACGCGCAGGAGTTTGACCTGCATATCCAGCGGTAATTCGCCGACTTCGTCGAGGAATAATGTGCCGCCATTGGCTTCTTGGAATTTACCAAAATGCTTGGCGTTTGCGCCGGTAAAGCTGCCTTTTTCATGACCGAATAAAATGCTTTCAACCAGGTTCTCAGGGATAGCCCCGCAGTTCACGGTAATGAACGCGCCGCCAGAGCGATCAGACGCGCCTTGAATGGCGCGCGCGACGACTTCTTTACCCACGCCGGACTCGCCGGTGATCAGAATTGGAATATTGGCTTTCGCGCCGCGCTCGCCCATGGCGACAACGCTGCGCATTGAAGACGCGCTGCCGATGAGGTCGTCAAATGTGAGCGTGTTTTGGCTTGTTTTATTCAGGCGCTTAACTTCGGTCGTTAATGTATTGATTTCCAGCGCGTTGCGAATAGAGACAATCAAGCGCTCTGGACTGGCGGGTTTAACAACAAAATCTTGCGCGCCGCCTTGCATAGCGGCCACAACGGCGTCGATACTGCCCTTACCCGTCAATACAATGACGGGCAATTCAGGGCGAACTTTGCGAAGCTCTGCGAGTGTTTCCATCCCGCTGCGTCCCGGCATAACCAGATCGAGCATCATAACGTCGATAGATTTTCCGTCCGGTCCGGTCGCGTAATCCAGCGCCGTGTCGCCATTATCGGCCTGAACGGTTTTAAACCCGCTTTTTTCAATAACAGCTTGAAGCAGGCGGCGCTGCGTGGGGTCGTCATCTACAATTAATACTGTCTTGCTCATTTACGAAACCCTCACCGAATTATAATTTTATTAACCACGCTGCTCTGTTGGCGCGCGTATTTCTGCTCTGTTGATAGGGGCTTGGCGTAAATATTCTCTTCATGGACACGGTTAACGCGGCGTTATCTGCGGCAAAATGCAAAAACTTTCGGCAAATCTTGGCGCGGCGGATAGGCCGTGCTAGAGGGGCGCAAATCAATATTTACGGAGCGGTCTCGATGGCGCAATCTGATTACACTCGCGGCGAAATGAACATTAACGAACATAAGGGCTCTTATGGCGGTTTCGTCCAAGGCTCTATCTGGGGCGGCGGCTTAATTCTTGTCATCGTTTTAATCGCGACGCTCTTTTTTGCGGCTAAATTTGCATTCTTGCCGTCATTGATCGCGACCTTTGTTGTCGGCGTGATTTATGGCCTCGCGTTGAAAATGAGCATGCGCTGGTACGCGGTTCTGTTCTGCTTGGCGATCTTTGCGGTTATTATTGCTGCCATTGGGTCGTTACTAAGCTAAGTTTGAAATATTATCCTTCATTTGACGTCTTTGGACGGAAAAATTTGTGATAAAAGTTAATAAGCGGCCTTTAAGGCCGCTTTTTTGTTGGCGCGGCGGCGCTGAAAGGGTTAACGCATAAGACGAAATCGGACAGATATAGGATTAGACGTGAAAATA
>CALKXN010000214.1 GCA_938003555.1 uncultured Robiginitomaculum sp.
CTGCGGTTGCCCCCAAAACTGCTTCACGGTTTGCAGATTTGACTTAAGGCGTTTATCGCGAAACAAAAATCCATGTAGCTCGTGAAACCATACGCGTTTACCCATTTGATAGTACCATCTTTGGGCGTGCCGAATTTTCGCGTCCGGATAGGTCAGCAATCGCCATATCGCTTTAGGGCGAGACTGAACAATGAACTCTATCGCTTTGACCCACAGAAAAACTCGCCAGGGCGGAACATAGCGTGTGGCCAACACTTGATGTTTGTAATCCCATTTCGTTTGATCGGTTTGAATGACATACCGGCTTTCGGCTTCGCGAAAAAAAGGCGTCCAGCGGTGCGGCGTAACATATACAGATTGAATTTGGTCCGGGTCATATGAAATGAGCTGTTTAAGCGTACGCCAATAATCGATGTCCCGCTCTTCTTCGAAGCCGACAACCCATGTTGCCATTGAGAGCATTTTATGTTTCCGCATGAGCTGAATCGCCTGACGATCTTTTGATGCGGAGCCGCCTTTCTTAATTTTTTTTAAAATGGCTTCATCATAATTTTCCATACCAAAGAGAAAGCGTTCGACGCCAGCTTCTTTATAAAGATGCAAATGATCTTTATCCCGAACAATATCATCAGCACGGGTAGAGCCTACCAATGTCACATCAACATTTTCGGAAATGAGGGCCTCTAAGAACCGTTTCCACATTTTTTTGGACGAGGTTGGGTTTTCATCGGCGAAATTAAACACCTCAACGCCGTGATCTCGATGAAGGTCCGCAATCTCTGCGGCAAATGTTTCAGGATGACGATGACGCCATTTTGTCCAAAATCCGCGCTGACCACAATAATTACAAGGATGCGGGCAACCTCTTGAGAACTGTACCACTACCGCTCTCTTGCGGCCCCAATAAGAATAGGCTTTGAAATCTATTAGCTCCCAGCCAATTCGGTAATCCTCCCAATCCCCCATCATGCTTTGGGGTTGCGTGGATTTTACCTTACTGCCGTCTCTGTAGGCAATCCCGCGAACCAGATTGAGCGGCGTGTTCATTTTTATAGCCTGCACAAGTTGGCGGCATGTTTCCTCCCCTTCGCCGCGTACGCAGTAATCAAATTCGTCTTGGTCGGTTAGAATGTCTTTCCAATGATAGGTCGGAAAGACTCCGCCATAAATGACCTTCAAGTCTGGCTGTCGAGCTTTGCAACGACGCGCGATTTCAGACGCAATAGGATGAGCCGATGTCGATCCGGAATGACCCAATAGAATTGCATCAGCTTTATGCTCTACCACGCGCTCAATAATATCATCCATCGGTAGTGGGCCAAATTCGCAGTCCAGCAAGCTCACATTGTGACCATCATCCAACAGAGGTCCGCCAATAGCGAGCAGCCCCAAGGGAGGCAGATGATCATCCGGTATTCTGCTCCCTATGGCGGGGTGAGGCGGATTGATAATTAACAGACGCAAGAGATTATCCTTTTCGAGAGCATTCTACCGAAATATTTCAGATGCCCTAGACCAATAGAAGACGGCACAAGGAAGACGTCAATAAGGTAATTTAATGACCTTGCATTTCGAGTTTTGGTCATGTCTATTTTTCAAGCTCAACGATATTGACTTTCCCAAAACAATGTCGGATAAAATACGAACGTTCGTTCATATATGGGATGTGAAATATGACTAAATCAAAAACCCTCCCCACATCCCGCGGCATCACCGCGCCGGACAACACGACTAAGGCCCGTCTTGAGCGGGCGGCGGTGAACCTGTTTGGTGCGCAGAGCGTGGATGGGACGTCGATGCGCGAAATTGCGAAGGCGGCGGGGATGTCGCTGGGCGCGGTTTATGGGCATTATCCCAGCAAGGATATTTTGGCGCATACTTTGATGGCCCATACGCATCGCGCTTTGGCGGATATGATTGATCGGTCCTATAAAGAGGGCGGGTCTTTGCGCGATATTGTCGAGCGGATTATTGACGGCTATTGCGCGGCGGCCGATGAGGATTGGGAATTGTTTCGCTATTACCTGATCAATTTACACCGCTTTAGCGACCTATCAGAAGCCGCTAAAGATTCGCCCGTAGAAACCGCTGCTAAAGTCATTCGCCGCGCGATTAAGGATCAGCAAATGCCGAAAAAGCCTGTAACACTGACCGCGTCCATGGCGCTGGGCGTCGTGATGCAGGCGGGATTGGCGCGATCTTATGGACAGATTGACGGGCCATTGTCGCAATATAAATCCCATTTTAACGCCGCCGTTATGGCCGTGCTGGAGGCCTAATATGAGTCAGAACTTTCTTCCTATGATGCGTTTGAACTCGATTATATTCCAGCTGATGTTCTATGCCACAACAGCCTTTTTTGCTGTGCTCTGCTCCGTGCTCGCGATCATTCCCGGGCGTAAACCCATGATGCTGGGTCTGTCGGCTTATACGAAATTCACGCGGTGGCTGATGGAGGTCGTGGTCGATATTCAAGTCGATGTGGCGGGCAAAGCGCATTTGCCAAAGAGCGGGGCGTTCATTATCGCGGCCAAGCATCAAAGCTATGGCGACGGTATTGTCATGTTTTCTGAATTTTTCGATTTATCCTTTGTAACGGGTGATCATCTTGAGAAATTTACACTGCTTAAAACCATATTGCGCAAGGCGGGCGCGGTGGTTGTTGATAGCTGCGGCGGGTCCGATGCGCGCGAAAAGATGACGCGCGAGGCCGAGCGCGTGCGCGAGCAAGAGCGGCGCCTGCTGATTTATCCCGAAGGGCATCTGTCGCAAATCGGGACGCAGCACCGCTACCGCAAAGGCGTTTATCATATGTATAAAGATTTCGATTGCCCCGTCGTGCCTGCTGCGACAAATCTAGGCCAGCGCTGGAATCAAAATGATTGGCGCAAATATCCGGGCGAGGCCGTGATTGAATTTCTTAAGCCGATTGAACCGGGACTGAGCAAAGAAGATTTTATGGAGCGCTTGGAAAGCGCAATTGAGACGCGCAGCCTTGAATTGCTCGATATGGAAAATCTTGGCGCGCTCAATCCGGATGATATTGGAAAGACAGTGGAAAACCAGTCTGCGCGTGCTAAGCGAGAAGCCCGAGAGGCTAAGGAGGGAGTAAATTCCCATAAGCCGATCGAGCTAAACCGCGGAGCCAAATCATGAGTGCCAAAGCTGCTATATCCTTATTTGCCAAGCGAAAATTCCTGCCGCTTTTTGTGCTATTTCAGGCGGGGACATTTAACGATAATGTGCTGAAAAATGCGCTGATCGCCTTGGTGACTTATGCGGGGATGGTTCTCTTCTCCGAAGACATTCCGCGAGACGGACTTGTCGCCACAGCAGCTTTGCTATTTACGCTTCCTTTTTTGATACTTTGCACGATTGCCGGGCAGGTCGCTGACAAGGTTGACCGCTCCGTTATTTTGAAATGGGTCAAGCGCGCCGAAGTGATAATCATGTTAATCGCTGCGCTGGGACTGTTCTTTCAAAATACATATATATTGGCCTTCACCCTCGTATTGATGGGCGCGCAATCGGCATTTTTTTCGCCAACTAAAAATGCGGTCTTACCGCAATGGCTCGAAGACAAAGATTTAATCACAGCAAACGGTCTAATGTCCGGTTTTCAGTTTTTTACAATCCTGCTTGGAATGGTCGTCGGCATACAAATCGTTATGACGGCTTATGACAAAGTTCAAAAACAATTTAATTCAGATATTTTTTGGATTGGTCCCAATATTGTAGCCGCGTCGCTATTGGTCTTTGCGCTAATTGGATGGTTCGCCGCAGAGAAACTACCCGATGCACCCGCTCCAAACCCTAAGCTTAAGATCAATTACAACCCCGTTTCTTCAATTTGGAATGTGCTTAAAACGTCGTGGGAGCATAAGTCTGTTTTTCGTCCTATGATGGGTATTGCTTGGTTTTATGGATTTTCCAACATCCTAATACTGGTGCTTCCCGTTTATGTTGCTGATGTTATGAAGTATGATGAAGGCGTTCTAACTATCATTTTAATTGCTTCGACCTTAAGCATTTTGGTTGGGGCATTGTTGTGTACCATTCTTGCGCGAGGGCGCGAGTCAATGGGTCTCGTCGCGCTGGGCATTATCGGTGTCGCACTTTTCACTCTAGACCTTTATCTCAACACTGAGGTGACAACACGTACAGTACAAGGCGGGTTTGAGGTTTTTAAAGCCGACCCTAAAACACCGCGTTTTCTGATCGACATTATGGGCAGTTCGCTATGCGCGGGTCTTTATGTCGTACCCTTACAAGCCATGGCACAGCGCCGTTCTATCGTTGCGCTACGTGCACGACTCATGAGTGCAGGAGCCGTCATGCTAAATGGCGCCGTTAATCTAGTAACATTTGCGTTAATTGGGTTAGCGTTCATGGCCGCAAAATCTGGAGAACAAATTAAGCTTGGGCCTTTAGAATTTGATATGCCGAACTTTTCCATTTCACCGGAAGCTCCGTTCTTAGCCGTTGTTATAATCAGCGCGCCTATTGCAGTGTACTGTATCTGGCGCGTTTTTAATCCGGTCGTTCACGCCGCCGCTGCAGATTTGATTGAGGGAGCAGAGTAATGCGAGGTTATTTTGGTATCGGCTGTGAGGGGATATCCAAGTCGCAAAATCTGGGCGCAGTTATGCGCACGGCAAATGCCTTTGGCGCAAGCTTTGTTTACACTGTCGGCGCCGCGCATACGGCGCGCAAAGTGAACCTGACGGATACGTCTCGCACAATGAAAAATGTACCCTATTATGAGTGGGACACGCTGGATGATTTGCGCCTGCCCAAGGGCTGCGTGATGGTCGGGATTGAACTGACCGAAGATAGCGTTGATCTGCCAAGTTTTCGTCACCCGAATAATTGCGCCTATATTCTTGGCCCTGAAATGGGATCGCTCTCGCCCGCTATGCAAGCGCGCTGCGCGCATATTGTGAAAATTCCGACCAAGTTTTGTATTAATGTTAGCCTCGCTGCGGCGCTAACGCTATATGACAGAACATTGTCGCGCGGCGGCTATCCGGCGCGGCCTATTCGCCCCGGCGGACCCAATATGGACGATGTGTCGACATGGCCTGCGCCAAAAATATCCAAGCGCTAACATAAATGTCATCTAAAGCGCTGCGATTTCCATTTGGGTTAAGACGGTCTTAAGGACATAAAGAGACTATAGCTCATCTTGAATATATGGAGTCTACCGTGATCCGCACCCTATCCGCTTTGGCGATTATTGTAACGTCCACATTTGCGATTGCCCCGGCGGCGTCGGCCAATGAACCCAAGCTCGAGGCGACCTTTTCCGATTGGCGCGTTTATTCACGCGGTAGCGGCGGCGAGCGCATTTGTTACGCTTTGTCATCTCCCAGCAGCCTGTCGCCCAAAGCTGTAGATCATGGCAAAGTTTTTTTCATGGTGTCGAATTGGAAAAATGGCGCGGCCAAAGAACAGCCGAGCCTGATGACGGGCTATGCCTTTAAATTGAACAGCCCGCCCAATGCGCGCGTAGGCTCCACCAAAGTGCCGATGTATGTATCTCAAAACGAAGCTTTTGTTGAAACCGATGGCGACGAAGCGCGCCTGGTGAAGAATATGCGCAAAGGCTCTGTTATGCGCGTCTCTGCCGTATCCGAGCGCGGCACTGCGACAAGCTATGAGTTCTCGCTTAAGGGCGTGACGGCGGCGACGCAAAAGGCCGCGACCCTCTGCAAGTAATTTTGTTCTGTGACATCGGGCCGGACTGCGCTAAGGGCGCGTCATGACTGATTTAAACAACACACCCGAAACCGTTCAAAAAACGGCCAAAGCGGCGCCGCCTAGCCAGTGGCTGGAATTTGGCCCGATTGCTGTTTTTGTGCTGGTTTTTAATGTGCTGCGCCTTCGCGGCGTTGAAGACGCCATGTTAATTGCTGCGGGCCTATTCATGGTACTTGCCGTTGCTGCGCTGATATATGTGAAACGTAAGCACAATACCGTTCCCCCCATGCTTATGCTGACAACGGGAATAATTGTCGTGACGGTTGCAGCGACCTTGCTGACGGGTGACAAACGGTTTTTTTATATGAAGCCCACAGTCGTGAACATTCTGTTCGGGATCGGTGTTTTTGGCGGCGTCATATTTAAGAAAAATGTACTCAAGATGTTGATGGGGCAAGCCTACTCAATGCCGGACAAGGCTTGGAACATGTTTGCTGTGCGGTGGGGATTTTTCTTTTTTGCTATGGCCGCCGTAAATGAAGTGGTTTGGCGTAATTTTTCCGAAGCCTTCTGGGCGAACTTCAAACTCTTTGGCTTCGTGCCTCTCACACTCGTATTCATTCTGACTCAAATGCCGTTCCTGCTGAAGCACTCTGATTTGAAAGACCGCATGAATGACGCCAGCGATGATGTGAATGCCGACTGAACAGGGTTAATGCCTATTAAGGTCGCCGCGCAAAGCGTTCAGCTTGGGTTTAGAAAGGCTGTGACAGACAAGACTCACATTATAGACACCTATCTTGATGT
>CALKXN010000215.1 GCA_938003555.1 uncultured Robiginitomaculum sp.
TGCAATATCACCCAAACCTTTTTCTTTCAGACCGCTGACAAGGCCGCCAATATCGGCTTTGTCGCCGCCGCCGAGCAAACCGTCCAAAACGCCGCCAATTGCGCCGCTATCCGCGCCAAGTTTTTTAGCCAGCATGCTTTTGGCAATATTCATAATATCCATAGTCGTAATCTTTCATTAAGGTGTGGCGTCAATGCTCGGCACGCGCCGATATCAACATGATTACGCTCTAGCAAATCATAGCTGAACCTAAGCCAACAGCTTGTGATCACAACAGTGTTTACCCTGCATTTGGCTCCGATTGCGCTTGAATATAGTTTTGAATGCCCACAAGGCGGATTTGATCTTGTTGGGTCTCAAGAAAGTCTAAATGCTCTTCTTCGCTGGTGAGGATTTTTGCGAAGAGATCACGGGTGACATAATCGCGTACGCTTTCGCAATGCTCGACCGCATCGCGCAAAAGCGGGATGGCGATATGTTCAATTTTTAGATCACAGGCGATAATTTCTTCGACGGTTTCGCCAATATATAATTTACCGAGGTCTTGAAGATTAGGCAGGCCATTTAAAAACAAAATGCGTTCGATGATCCAATCGGCGTGAGTCATCTCTTCGATGGATTCTTCATATTCTTTTTGGGCAAGCTTGGACACGCCCCAATCTTTGAGCATGCGCGAGTGCAAGAAATATTGATTGATCGCCGTAAGCTCATTTTTCAAAGCTTTATTGAGAAACTCAATTGTTTTTGGATTATCACGCATATCACTCTCCGATATTATTTTAGCTATTGTGTGAGGTTTCTTGTGCGCCCGTCAATGCCATCAGCCCTACGGAGTATAAAAAAAGGGCGATTTTCGTCATTATCTTCGCAGGTGAAAATCAATTGCAGAAAATCGGCTAAGACTGCGAATGAGGTGCAATGCTCAAAGGTAAATATAGCTATTCGGCGAGCGCTAAATCAGCATCTTGGATGAGCGAAACTTCGGCCATCAGCGCCGTATTGGCGTGGCAAGCTAGGCGCTCTGCAATGCTGCCCCTGCACTGTCCGCAATTAAAGGCTTTGCCGTGATGGGCCAGAACCTGTTTCGGACTGCAGGCGCCCGCATAAGCCGCTTCGTCGACTTTGGCCGTATTGATATTGTTGCAGACGCAGTGGATCATGCATTACATATACTCTAGTTGCGAATGAGTGTCAATAACTTTGCGAATGACTTGCAGTTACGACAGCAATCACCCCTTTAGAGCTTGCTCGATTTGCCAGATACGGTCTTTGCCAAAATAAAGATCATCGCCCAGAAAAAAGCTCGGCAGGCCAAAAACGCCGCGCGCCACGCAGGCGGCAGTTGCGTCCCTCAGGCCTTGCTTTATCTGCGGGTCTTGAGTTGCCGCCACCAAGGCCTCGCCGTCCAGCCCGGCCTGCGTCAAGACAGCGGCGAGCACATCCGGCTGGCTGATATTCTTATCATCTTCCCAAATTGCGGCAAATACGGCGGGAAGAAAGACATCATGCACGCCCGCGCGCTGCGCGGCCATCGCGGCGCGCATGGGGAGTAATGTATTCACCGGAAAGGCGCTGTTAAATTTGAACGTGGTCAATTTGTGCGTCTCAATGAAGCGGTTAATCTCCAGCCGCTCATAATCAAGTTTGGCCGGGACATTACGATACGCCATCCACGGCGGTTGATTATGGGTCGATTTAAATATGCCGCCAATGAGTACGGGCAGCATGTTGATTTCAATCCCCGTCCGCTCGGTCACGCTCGCCAGCGCTTTCCATGCAAAATAGGCATTGGGGCTACCAAAATCATAATAAAAATCGAGGGCGCCGTTCATGAGTGTGCCGCTTTCTTTTTTGAAATGGCAACGCGGATGAGGCCGTAACCGCTAATCAAAAGCCAAACGATCTCTATGATAAAAGAGCTAAGATTAAAGGCGTAAAATAATGACACCAAAATAAGGAGCGCCCCCACTCCATTCATCACATGAAACAACGCAGCCTTAGGCGATAATTTCTCCGTCGTGACGCCCAGATAGGCCGCAACGATAAATACAATGCCGATATTCCCGACAAGATCGTACCAATTATAGGTCATGTAGCATCTCTTTCAACTGGATTAACCCGCCGCATCGTTAGGTTAATACGCCCGCCGCGCGGCACAAGGGCGCTTTCGCCGTAATAGACTTTACTTACTCCATGATAACACAGGCGCGACTCGCAGCCCAGCACAACGACGTCCCCAGAGAACAGCTTTAGCCCCTGCGTTTTGCCGCCGCGGTGTGGCCCGCCAAGACGGAACAAGGCCGGATCGCCAAGGCTAACCGAGACGACTGGCGCGCGCGTGTCTTTTTCATCATTATCAATATGCAGCCCCATTTTAGAGCCTTCGCGGTACCAATTAATCAGGCACGCTTCGGGCGGAGCGTCACAGCCCGAAACCGCGTCCCACAGATTTTGAAGCGCGTCCGGTAGCTTTGGCCATGGCGCACCTGTCTTGGGATGGACGCTCTCATAGCGATAGCCGCCAACCTTATCCGTCACCCAGCCCAGCGGCCCAAAATTACTCATCACAACAGATAATGGATTGCCCGTGCGCGGCATGGTCGGTTGAAAGAACGGCGCCGTCTCTACGCCCGCCTTAACAGCATCAATAAGCGCCAATTGTTGCCTAGGGTCAAAGTAAAGCGGGTAATGCGCAAAGCCTTGGGGGTAATTACTCATAGCCGGATATATAGACCGCAGCGCCGAGAACCACACGCTTTAATCCGGCGTTTATTCCGTTTTCGGGAGACGAATAACCAGTCCGGCATATATTTTATTCTCGTCCGGGATTAAATCGGGATTCAAATCAAGAATTTGACCTGTTAAGGCCGCGTCCCCTAAATGCTCAAGCGCGATATCGGATAGGGTTTGCCCGTTCTCAATGAGGTGATATTGAGCCGGCTGCCCCGGCTGTATCGTCATGGCTTTGGCCTGACCGCTATGATGCTTTCGTTCCATTTTTGTGGTCATTTTCGGCAAGCTATCAAGATCTGACGCAAGCTTGGATAGTGTCTTTGGACGATAGGCCGTCCCTTCCGGCAAGGCTCCGGAAAACGCCCAGCGATTTTTGGCGCTTTCATGCAGTTGCGTCAGTGTGGCAGGGACGTGGCGTCTCCACCGCCCCGGCATGGCCCCGGAGACTTTACCAAGGAGTGATTTTTTGCTCCCGTGATTATTGTCCAGCGGCGCGCTAAAATCCGGAGCGCTTGCATAAGTCGTTGACGACAGGCTATCCGCCAAAACGAGGCCATGTTCTATGGCGCCATTTTTCACCCAATCCAGCGCCGCGTCCGATAGCCCTATATGCGCGCCGCCGCCGCCCACAGCGCCGTGAACGCCGGGGAAAAACATTTCTTGGAATGGCCGCTCAGGGTCATCGACGCTATATTTAATCTGCCTGTTATAATGATCGACATCCCCCCAAGGCTCGATGTTGAAATTTTTACGTTTCTCATCCAGCGCAACAGCATGCCGCCCCGCCGTAATCATGCCCGAAAGGTTATGATTATGATATTTATGTCCCGCGCCAACAAAGGGTTTTTCGCCAATCCCAGGAAGCCACGGCCAAATCACTTTCTGCAAACCTAGCGTCTCTACGGTGTCCCACAGCCCAACATAACGCACCCGAAACGGAACAGATTGCCCGGGCGTGTAATCCGGTACAGTCGCGCAGCGATGCTCTTCATCTTCGCGGCAGACCGTAATTTTGCTTGAATAACGCGTGCGAAAATCAAGGAGCTCCAACTGATCCAGCATATCATTTGATTTATAAAGCTTAGACGCTTTCGTGATCATTTTGACATGATGCCGTTCAATAATGCCGACAGCGCGAATAAATCCAATAAATGAGCGCGCCGTAAATGCGCCGCGTGAAAAACCGAAACAATAAATTTCATCGCCCGGATCATAATTGAAAATCAAAAACTGATAAGCTTGTTCGATATTTTCAAACAAACCATAGCCCGTAATGCCGCCCGACATTTTATCGCGCCAACTTGTCCCGACGCCATTATCATAATGTACGATTTGCGTGACACCCTCATCCGTTACCGGCGTGATTTCACTCGCCATTAACAGCACATTGGTGGGATGTTCCGCATCAATGCGGTTCCACGTCCCATCGAAACAAAAGATAATACGTTTCATAAGTCTGCCGTCCCAAATATTGCATTTAGGGCGGTAGACTTATGGTATTTTATAAAATCGCGCCGTGACGACGCTCACGCCGCAGCCCGCTAAGCCACCATGATTCCGCGCAACATATAATATAGCGCGGCGGAAAACAGACCTGTGAGCGGTACGGTGATGATCCACGCTGCGACAATTTTATAGAGCATGGAACGCTCAACCAATTTGGCTTTATAGGCCTTCTTAAAGTCGCGACGCTGACTCCATGTCAGCTGCTCTGCAACGGCCTGACGTTTTAATTCGCGGAGCATATCGCGCTTTTCTGTCATCGGTGCAGCGTCAAATCTCTCAACAAAAGCTTCGTCAACATGCGGATCTGCGACGTCCGCGAGGCGGCGCTTAATCTTGGCGACGGCCTCGTTATAATTCGAATTCAAAACTTCGCGCAGGAAGCCAACCCCGAAAATCCCGCCCACCGCAATATGCGTTGAGGAGACGGGCAGGCCAAGCTGGCTGGCGATAATAACCGTAATCGCAGCCGCAAGCGCAACGCAGAACGCGCGCGACATGTCCAGCTCTGTGATCTCGGAGCCGACCGTTTTAATGAGTTTCGGACCATATAATGCAAGACCGATTGCAATACCCAGCGCCCCGACCAGCATCACCCAAATCGGAATAGAGGCCTTGGACGCAATCGCGCCGGAGAAGACGGCTTCGTTAATCGCGGCCAGCGGCCCAATCGCGTTGGCCACATCATTGGCCCCATGCGCAAAAGACAGGAGCGCGGCAGAAATAATGAGCGGAATAAGAAATAGGCGATCAACCGCAGCAGGCGTTTGATCCATATTGTCAGCAGCTTTTTTAACTAATCCGCGCACCACAAAAAAGATAATAACCGCAGCAACGAAGCCTATGCCCAAGGCGGGAATAAACTCAATTTTGATGAGCTTCTTAATCCCCTCAAGGATGAGATATGTGGTGAAGGCCCAAGCCATAATGGCAACAAGGAACGGCACGGTTTTAC
>CALKXN010000216.1 GCA_938003555.1 uncultured Robiginitomaculum sp.
CATCACCGAAGAAATCGATGCGCCATGCGCGGTCATCATAATGGGCGGGGAAGACTTCAAGCGTATCGCCGCGCACACGGAATGTCCCGCGCGAGAACGCCAGATCATTACGTTTATATTGAAGCTGTACGAGCTGCGTCATCAGAGCGCGCTGATCAATCTCTTGGCCCTTCGCAATATCGACGGTCATCGCAGTGTAGGTTTCCACCGAACCGATACCGTATATACACGACACCGATGCCACGATAATGACGTCATCGCGCTCTAATATGGCGCGCGTCGCGGCGTGGCGCATACGGTCAATCTGCTCATTTACGCTGCTGTCTTTTTCGATGAATGTATCTGTGCGCGGCACGTAAGCTTCGGGTTGATAATAGTCATAATAGCTGACGAAATATTCAACCGCATTATCCGGGAAGAAGCTTTTAAACTCCCCGTAAAGCTGCGCAGCGAGTGTTTTATTTGGGGCAAGGATTAACGCGGGGCGCTGTGTTTGTTCAATGACTTTCGCCATCGTAAAGGTCTTCCCTGAGCCCGTAACGCCCAAAAGGACTTGGTCGCGCTCGCCCTCTTTCAAACCTGCAACCAATTCCTTAATCGCGGCGGGTTGATCGCCCTTTGGCGTAAACGGACTGACAAGACGAAAGGGTTTCCCGCCCTCAACCTTTTCAGGACGCTTGGGGCGATGAGGCACCCATAGCGACGGCGCTTCGGCAACAGACATTTCTACAGGTTTCGACATAAGGTGAAGATAGAGAACAAAACCCGAATTGCAAGATGGGTCATGCGGGTAAAACAAGGTGGGGAATTGCGACTTCACTGAAGCCCTAACGTTCACCTATAAGCTACACCTTGACATTGTGAATGCTATTATGAAATATTATTATTCATAACGTGTGGGGCGCATAATGAAAAAAACATTCATAACAATTCTATCTACAATTCTGCTATCATCTTGCGCGACATCGGCGGTTAAGAGCCACAATGTTAGCGCCGCAAAGTCGGGACTGTCTTACGCATTACCTATGCAAAATGTATCAATGACTTTGAAAGCTGATGCAAACTGTAAAACAAACATAAAATTACAAACCCTACCGTCAACAGCTGATAATTCATTATGGCTGACACTCGCGCCGGAACACTCAATTTTCAGAAATGATACTTTCACGCTCGAAACAAGCAAAGAGGGTTTATTAAAATCCGCTAAACTGGTGGCAAAGGGTGAAATCACAAATGTTATCGCAAATTTAAACTTTAAACAGACGGTGACAGGCAACACTTTCGATTGCCCTTTAAATGATGAAATTATTGTATTTGACCCAACCAATAAAGCCAAACGGGACGGCGCAGACAAAAAAGCTGCCCAACGCGGACTAATCATCGCGTGGGACCCAAGGCTCAATGAGGTTCGAAACTCCGATAGTCTCATTACAGAAGCCACTGCAGAAGATATAGAAGCAGGTTCACCTTACATATATTACAGACGACCCGGCACATTTTGGGTGACTGTACGTTGCGCAGACAATACATGTGAACCCGAAGCGAGGAATATGACTCTCGCGCAGGGCTCTCCTTTGATGCGAATTGACCTTAAAGCTACGCCGCTCACAGACACTGAAGACACGATTGATTTTGACGGCGGCGTGCCAACGAAACTTACCGTAAAACGCCCTTCCGAACTCGCAAGCGCCGCCACTTTGCCCGCGCAATTACTTGAACGTTATTTCGCAATCCCAACAGAATTACTAACCTTTCGAACGCAACAGCGCACGCTTCAGACAGGCGCAGAGACTGCGGATGAACTAAGAGTCTTGCGCAATCAAATTAGAATTTCTTGTTTAACCCAAGCCACTACAGATGCTGAAAAACTGAAATGTTATGAAGCCTCTCCATAGACTAACCCGCATCTAGCTGCGCAATATAAGCTTGTAATTTCCCCATAGCGGGAAAGGCATTATCCCGAAGTTTTTTCATCACCGCCTTTTTCTCGGCGTTACCGCCTATATCTCCGACGAGTTTGGAGAACCCGTCGAGGCGATTGCCATACATGAATTTACGAATATCTGCGTCTTGACTCCAATTAAATTGGTTCATCATATTCGCGGCAGTGAAACGAATATAATCGATGTCTTTATTGGGGAGCGGCACGATTCCCGTGAGGGAGTTTTTCTTAGCCACATCACTTTTGTGCTTGGCTTCAATCCACGCAATCATTGAGGCGCTAAAGACGGGCTGATAGCTGCGCACAGTTTGCGGCGTGATTTTACCTGCCTCATAGACCGGTTTAGGCACAACATCTAACAGCGCGCTTGCGGAGCAATCGACATGGACGTGGCCGAGCGTTGTCGAGACATCGCCCTGCACGAGTGAAATTTTATCGACGCCAATATGAGTCACGCGGCCTTTGCGGATAATATTTTTCACGCGGCGCAGCTGCTCCAGCTCGGCCTTGGAAATTGTCGCGCCATGGAACATGGTCGGGCGGACGTCCATATCGAGACGTAGGAAATATCCGCACGCTTCGAGCTTATCAAACATATCCTCAATAGACTCGCTCTGCGCGATGGCTTCAAATTGATTGGCCTGTGTGGACATAGTGGAGAAAAAGAAATCGTCATGATTTTGCGTATTCTCGCGATCAATCAACCACGCATCACGCGATATAACCCAGCTGATTTTATCAGGATCAACACCCATGTCGAGCAGCCACAATATAGCATCAATGCCCGTCTTCCCTCCGCCAATAATAACAAAACCTTCGGGCGGCACGAGAAGGTTTGGCAGATGGTTGAGCGGAATAAAAT
>CALKXN010000217.1 GCA_938003555.1 uncultured Robiginitomaculum sp.
ATATCGAAATCGGGCATGGAGACCCGTTCTGGATTGAGGAAACGCTCAAACAGCAGGCCATAACGCAGCGGATCAAGATCTGTGATCAAGAGGGACCATGCCACCACAGAACCCGCGCCCGAGCCCCGGCCTGGCCCGACTGGAATGCCCTGCTCTTTGGCCCAACGGATAAAGTCTGAAACAATTAGGAAGTAACCTGGAAATCCCATTTGGGCGATAACATCGAGCTCGAAATCCAAACGGTCTCGATAGACCTGTTCTTCTTCGGCCATTTCGTCCAGAGATCGCAACAGATCTAGCCGCCCTGTCAAACCATCATGCGCCTGCGCGCGTAAAATGTCGACTTCGCTTTTATCCTTGTCGCCAAAACTCGGCAGGATTGGCGCGCGCTTGGGCGATGCATAAGCGCAGCGGGTAGCGATCTCGATGGTCGAGCGCAGCGCCTCTGGCAAGTCTTCAAATAATTTCGCCATCATCTCTGGCGTTTTTAAGAAATGCTCAGATGTCACCTTGCGGCGGTCTTTTTCTAAAACATAGCTGCCTTCGGATATTGCCAGGAGCGCGTCATGAGCGGAATGCATGGCGCGGTCTTCGAAAAACGGCTCATTAGTTGCAACGATGGCAATCTGACGCGCATAAGCTTGCTCTAACAGCCATTTCTCTGTTTCGGCTTCACCGGCCTCATTGTGGCGTTGCAATTCTATATATAGTCGGTCGCCGTAAATATCGTGAAGCTTTGTCAGCCAGTTCTCAGCCTCTTCAAATCGGCCTTGTTTGATTAAATTGTTCAGCGCGCCGTCGTGACCGCCCGTTAACGCAATAACGCCTTCGCTGCGGTCTTTTAAAATATCAGCTCTGATATGCGGCATGTCTGTTGCTGATACATCTAAAAAGGCCGCAGAGGATAAGGCCATTAAATGTCCATAGCCTGTTTCATTTTGCGCAAGCAGCGCAAGCGTGCCGTTAGGATCACGACGAATTTGTCCAGGCTGACCTGGAAGGCCTAAATCAACAGAGAGCGTGCACCCCATGATGGGCTGTACGCCGCGCCCTTTTATGGTCTCGCTAAATTCCAGCGCGCCGCACATATTATTCGTGTCGGTTAGCGCAATGGCCGGCATACGGTGATCATAGCACCATTTGGCGAGCGCCTTGATCGTAATCGCGCCTTCAAGAATGGAATAAGGCGAACGCGCGCGCAGATGTATAAAGTCCGGCTCTCTGCCCGCCATGTCTTACTCCCTAATATGGCAGCCTAGCCGCCAATCACCATCATCCACATAGTCATAACCGTTATAAAGCCCGCGACAACCATTCCTGTCGATAAATCCACAACCAACTGTTTCATAACTCATTCCTAAAGTTTGTTCTACTTATGTTCCTGATGTATATTCCCCTTTTGTTCCATCAGTCAAGGGAAAACGAATCGCTGTGGATTGCGCCTGTGGATAAGTTTGGGAGTAAGTTGAAAAACGCGGTTAGCTATAGGGAACAATCGCGCCATCACGAACGGTCACAACACGGTCCATATAAGTCGTCAGATTCATATTATGGGTTGCGACGAGTGCAGCAACACCTTCGGTACGCGTTAGATCAAACAGGCTCTGGAACACATTGCCAGACGTAGCAGGATCAAGATTGCCTGTCGGCTCATCGGCCAGAATAATGCTGGGCTTGTTGGCCATAGCGCGGGCAATCGCCACGCGCTGCTGCTCACCGCCGGACATTTGTCCGGGCTGATGATCAATGCGGTCTTTGAGCCCCATAATGGTCAGCAGCCGTTCTGCCTCTTTGCGGGCCGTGGCCTGCCCGACTCCATTCGCCATTTGCGGCAAGGCCACATTATCAACGGCGTTAAATTCACGTAGCAAATGATGGAATTGATAGACAAATCCGACCTCTTCGCGGCGAACTCGAGTCCGATCATCATCTTTAAGGCCAAGGCATTCTTTGCCTTTGATCCACACCTCACCGGATGTCGGTGTCTCAAGCAGTCCCGCCGCATGAAGGAGGCTAGACTTACCACTGCCTGATGGACCGATAAGGCCAACGACTTCCCCGGGATAAATATCAATATTTGCGCGGACCAAGACCTGCAGGATACTTTCGCCACTTTGGTATTGACGACTTAGATTGCGAACCGAGAGGACAGGTTTTCCGGATAAATTATTCAAAACGGAACGCCTCCACAGGGTCTAATTTACTCGCACCCCACGCCGGGAAGAATGTCGCGATCGCCGTTGTTAGGAACCCCCAAAACGCGACCATAGCCACCTCTGCCCATTCGACTCGCGCCGGGACGCCGCCGGTGAGTTGATAGATATCGGGCGGGAAAAGCTCGATGCCAGTTAAGGCTTCGATGACAATTTGTATAACACCGATATTCAAGCAAAATAGAACGCCGAGAAGTATCCCGGCTGCAGTCCCCGCAAGCCCAATTACAACACCCGCCATGAAAAATATCCGCAGCACGCTGCCCCGCGTTGCGCCAATTGTCCGTAATATCGCAATGTCGCGGCCTTTATTTTTAACAAGCATAATCATGGCCGCAACAATCGGGAAAATCGCGATAACGACCACAATCATAAGGATAAATCGCATGGCAATTTGCTCCACCCGCAATGCGCCCGCAATAGATCGTGCGCGCTGCCGCCAGTCCGAAACATATAAAACGTGCTGATCGCTTTCCCGTAAAAAGGTAGCAAATTCCCCAACATCGTCCGGATCAATCAAA
>CALKXN010000218.1 GCA_938003555.1 uncultured Robiginitomaculum sp.
TACATCATTAATTACAAAGATGGGCCGCAACGTTTTAAGCCGCATTTGCAATTTGTGACCGATGAGTTGATGCCCAAAATTGCGGCAGAACTTGGTTATCAGCTGAGTGCTGAAAAAACAGCACTTGTGGGCGGCTCCAGCGGCGGCTCCTTTGCGCTGTGGGGAGTGATGACACGGCCGGATATATTTGGTCACGCTGTTGGGACATCACCAAGCGGCCCAGTTGAACTGGACTTATCTGATCTTGCGGCGGAGCGATATTACTACATTGACGCTGGATTATATGAGCCGAATTTTCATGCCAATGCGCAATTTTATGCAGAGGCCATACAAGAGGCTGGTGCGAATGTAGATTTGCGTATCTACGCCGATGGCCACAGCGCCGATCACCGCGCGCTTTATATGGCTTACGCCTTGCCTAAAATATTTCCAGCGAAATAATTGGGAAAAGGTTTGAGCCTGCTTTACGCTCATACCCTCAAAAGGAAACCCCCATGCCGCTCACACTTGTCGCTCATATCCACGCCGTCCCTGAAAAACGGGATGCAGTCTTTGCCGCGCTCCAAGCGCTTGTTGCGCCGACGCGCGCCGAGGTCGGATGTATCGGTTATGACCTTCACACCGATAATAATGATCCGGCGCATTTTGTATTTTATGAATCTTGGACAGATAAAGCGGCGTTGAATCAGCATATGGTCACGCCGCATATTGCGGCCTTTCGCGCAGCGACAGCGGGGATGGTCGCTAAATTTACGTTAGATGAGTTGACCAAATTAGATTAAATATCCCGGCAAGGCATTAAATCACGCAGGCTGGCATTTTTTACATCAAACCCAATGACTTAAAACTCACCGTATTATTGCGCCCGACAATGATGTGATCATGCACGGCAATGCCAATAGGTTTTGCGGCGGATATGACATGATTGGTCATATCAATATCGCTCTGGCTGGGCGTGGGGTCACCAGAAGGATGATTGTGGCATAAGATTATGGCTGTGCTGCCAATATCGAGGGCTTTTTTGATGATCTCGCGCGGGTAAACAGGCGCGCGGTCGACGGTGCCTTTGCCCAGGATAACATCATCAATCAGGCGGTTTTTCTTGTCTAAAAACAAAACGCGAAATTGCTCATTTTTTTCATATTGCATCGCCCCGCGCACATAATCGAGCAAGGCCGTCCAAGACGATAGAACAGGGCGCGACATCACATTTTCACGCGACAGACGCAGCGCGGCGGCGTGGAGTACTTTGATATTGGCGGCTGTTACAGCGCCGACGCCCTTAACTTGGGTCAGCTGCGCGATAGGCGCGGTCATGACTTCAGCAAAGCTGCCAAATGTCGCAATCAGCAGCTTTGCCAGCGGCTTGGTGTCTTTTTGCGGGATGCATTGAAACAGATAAAGTTCAAGTAGCTCATAATCGGGCAGGGCGTCCGCACCGCCTTCTAGAAACCGCTGGCGCAATCGTGGGCGGTGGCCCGCATCTTTATGGACAGTCTTTGGCAATGACAGGCTAGACGTAAGGCGGCTTGTGCAGGCCCTTGGGCGAGAGGGTAAATATCTCGCAGCCTGTTTTAGTTACGCCGATTGAATGCTCAAATTGCGCGGTCAGCTTTTTGTCACGCGTCACTGCAGTCCAGCCATCGGACAAAACCTTCACATCTGGCCGGCCCAAATTGATCATCGGTTCGACGGTAAAGAACATGCCTTCGCGCAGTTCTTCGCCTTCGCCGGGGCGGCCAAAATGCAGGATATTTGGCGCGTCATGAAACACGCGGCCCAGGCCATGACCACAGAAGTCCTGCACGATTGAGCAGCGCTCACCTTCGGCAAATTTCTGAATGGCGTGGCCAATATCGCCCGTCGTATTGCCGGGCTTTACGGCATTCAGACCAAGCATCAGGCTGTCATAGGTAATATTGATGAGGCGCTCGGCGCGGCGGTTGATCTCGCCAACCGGATACATGCGCGATGTATCGCCGTGCCACCCATCTACGATAACGGTCACGTCAATATTGACGATATCCCCATTTTTAAGGGGCTTGGGAACAGGAATGCCGTGGCACACGACATGATTGATCGAAGTGCAAATGGATTTCGGATAGCCGCGATAATTTAAACAGGCCGGCGTTGCGCCATTGTCCAAGATAAATTCGCGCGCCGCATCATCTAGCGCTTCAGTCGTCACGCCGGGCACAACCTTCGGGATAAGCATATCAAGACACTCGGCCGCCAAACGGCCCGCCTTGCGCATACCTTCAAAGGCCGCTTCATTGTATATTTTAATCGCGTTTGAGCGGCCCGCGGGCGCCAGATCTGCGTCGATATAATTCATAGTCATTCCTTTGAGCGCTATATACGAAGCTCTTTACAGAAATGCTAGGGGGCGACCGGAGATTACGCCGCGCAAACCCCTAGGGTAATGCGGTTTTATACGGCAGCAGCCGAAGGAACATATCACCTTCGGGATGGCGCAGCAGGAGCTTACCCGAGTCGGTGAATTTGTAGTTCAAGGTCAGGTCTGACTCAGAGAGATAGACTTGCTTATCATTGACCTGATAATATTCAATTTCATCAGAGGCGGTGAGGCTACGCGAGCGGCGATAGATCGTGAATTTATCGTTTCTCCCAAATTCCAATACATCGCCGCGGCGAAGGTCTTCGCTGCCTTCGACGCGCGCAATTTTCCATTTATTGACCAGACGCATAGAGGCGGGCAGCTCGGCTGAATATTCCATATTCCCGGACAGATACCCTGCCGTGGCCTTTAACGTGCTGACAAGTTTGCGTTCAGCGTCCAGTCCCTCAATCGGGCTGGCATCCAATATGTCAGAATAGCGCTTTAGCGTTTGAAACGCTGCGGATTGATCATTGTCTTTGTGATGTGAATTGGCCGCGCTGCGCAGGGCAACATATTGCTGGGACAGTAGCGATGCCTTTTGTAAATTCACGCTTGGGTTATCCATCGCGGTCGCCGTTACAGTTTGGACCTGCTGCGCTTTGGTGGCGCTGTCCGTATAGGACAGCTTTGCGGTGGCAAAACTGCTGTTACTCTCAACGGATAAAGGCGGAAGGCCAGGGGTGTCGCGGCGAAGGCCAAAGAAAAGTCCGCCGCCCGCGCTACTAAGGAACGCCGTGGCGACGCTCATTTCAACGCTATCGCCCGCGCGCGTGAACGTGTCTTGCGGAACGCCGTAAATGCCGCTGATTTTATAACCGCTGCGCGGGGTTAAACGGATGGTCATATCTCGGGCGATTTCGGACATCATGAAGTCAAATTCCGTAGAGAATAATCGCTCTATGTCGGCGTCATCTCGCACGAAGAATAAATTGCCGCCGCGAACGCTGCTGACTTTGGTGGCCAGCTCGGCCCCGAAAATGACGCCAACGCCAACCGTCGTCATGCCAATATCAAATTCAGACGCGTCTTGCGCCATGCCCATAAAGCTGTTGGCATCCGTGCGGCCAACATTAGGGCGCTCATCAGTGAACAGCATCACGCGGGTTGTTCCGTCAAAACCATTTTGCGTGGATTTCGCGACCTCAAATGCGCGCACGAGGCCCGCTTCCATATTCGTAGAGCCACGACTTTGAATCGCTTTCGTTTTGGCTTTAAGGCGGCCCTTATTTGAACGTGTGATGGGTGTCGGCTCTAAATATGTCTCGACGACGTCGCCATATAGCACGATAGAGATTTGATCGCCGGGCTGGAGTTTTCCAATCGCTGCGGTGACGCTTTTGCGCGCCTGATCCTGCGGCTCGCCTGACATAGAGCCAGATTTATCAATGACGACGACAAGATTAAGCGGTTCTCTCGACCAATTCG
>CALKXN010000219.1 GCA_938003555.1 uncultured Robiginitomaculum sp.
TGAAAAGCGTCTTTGGCTTCCTTGGCCGTTTTAATCCCACGCAGATGTTGTGACGAAATTTCATTCATTTTGAGCGCTATGATCCGGAATTTACGAAGTGTGTGTCTAGAGATGAGATGGCGCAGGTGATTAAAGAGATTATAAAATTGAGCGTGAGTTAAAAGCAGTATCTAAGCTGGGTGAATTGATCTAAACTTTTGTGCTTTCACTCTTGCTATCATGTTCTTTTTAAAAATTTGAGAATGAATTTGTTTGAGTTTGCAGTATTCTTAAATGGTGGTTAGTTTGGGTAATGCAATCGAACTTTCAATCGTATTCAACCTCTCGATCCGAAGTTGATGTTGTTTCTAAAATATTCTGGGAAGAGCTTGCTCTATATATTGATGTTAATGCCCAAACCCGTATCCAAAACCTGTGTGAACAAACTGGCGAGTCAATTCCTGTTACGATTTCGCAATTGGGCTTGGCACCAGATCAAGAGGTGAGCAAGGCTTATGCAGTGGCAACAGGTGTCCCGGTGTGGGATGTGGATAACCGATGCAAAGGTGCCTCGCATGACATCAACGTGCAGTTTTTAAAATCAAATAGAGCATTAGCTTTTACGCGTGATGGTGATGATATTTTAAAGCTGGCAATGGTTGATCCGATTAATCAATCCGCAATTAATGGCGTAACATTTGCGACAGGTTATATGCCCCAAATATCCGTCATCGGCCTCAGCGATTGGCGTGCTGAATTTGAACGCCTTTACGGGAGCGATGAGCTTGCCGAAGACGGCGATGATAGCGGGCAATTAAGATGGGCAGATGATGCGACACGACTAAAGGATATGGCGAGCGAGGCGCCGGTTATTCGCCGCGTTGAGGCTCTGCTGACCAAGGCTGTCGATATGGGCGCATCCGATATTCATGTGGAGCCTTCGGCCAATGCCACGCGCATTCGCTACCGCGTCGACGGGGTTATGCAGGCGCCTTTAACTGAGGCGGCGGGGGCATCTGTCGGGATTATATCGCGCATCAAAGTTATGAGCGATATGGATGTCGCCGATACGCGCCGTCCCCAAGATGGCCGCACCAGTATTGCGGTGCGCGGGAGGCCCATTGATCTTCGCGTCTCAACCGTTCCAACCAGTTATGGCGAGAGCCTTGTTATTCGCCTGCTTGACCGCACGGCTGCGTTATTATCATTGGGTGCAATCGGGTTTTCCGATCATGATTTGGACGTGGTGAATGCTGTTCTTGAACGCCCGCGCGGCATCTTTCTGGTCACCGGACCAACGGGGTCAGGCAAAACCACGACGCTTTATGCCGCGCTCAATAAATTGCGCGAGACAGAGCGTAAAATTCTAACGGTCGAAGATCCGGTTGAATACTATTTTGATGACGTCAATCAAGTGCAAGTCAATGAAGCGGCGGGCGTGACATTTGCGACGTCGCTGCGAAGCTTCCTGCGTCAAGACCCGGATATTATGCTTGTCGGCGAAATCCGTGATGAAGAAACGGCGCGTATCGCGATACAAGCTGCGCTTACCGGTCACTTGGTTCTCTCAACGCTGCATACCAATGATGCCGTATCCGCGGTCACGCGCCTTAAAGATATGGGAATCGAAGACTACCTGATTGCCTCGACTGTTTCGGGCGTATTGGCGCAGCGCCTCGTGCGTAAACTCTGCGCGCAGTGCGGCGGGCAGGGATGCGCAGCGTGTGAGCAGAGCGGTTATGCCGGACGTCTTGCAATTTCTGAGGGTTTTGCGGTTGATAGCGATATCAGAGAGCTTATCCAAAATGGAGCCAGTGAAGCGCAAATACTCAAAGCGGCTAAATCCAAAGGCATGACATCTCTTCGGGATGACGGAGCGCAAAAAGCGGATTGCGGGCTGGCTAAACTTGATGATGTCTATGCCGCTGTTGGCGCGCTGTAATGCCGGAATTTACCTATACCGCGATTAATATGGGTGGGACGTCCAGCCGCGGTAAGATCCGCGCAGCTGACAAAGCATCCGCCCTAGAAGCGGTTATTGCCAGCGGATTAACGCCGACTCACATCCAAGAAGCAACAGCGCGAAGCCAAATATTTGATTGGCTTAAATATAAGCAAAAGGATTTCACGCCTGCCGATGCGGGGCATTTCTCCGGAGACTTACACCGCCTACTTCACTCGGGGTTTTCAATGCGCCAAGCCTTGGATGTGATTGCGATCTCTGCCGAAACGAAAGCCGTTAAAACATTGGCAAAAGACGCCGCAGATCAAATATCCAAGGGCGGGCGATTGTCCTATGTTATAGAGGAGGCGGGCGGCAGTACAGCGGTAGCTTTGTCGGGTTTGGTGCGCGCCGGGGAAATGGGCGGGAACCTTGAAGACATCTTGGCCTCAGCTGCAGCGAGCTTTCAAAAGGGCGCGGAATTTAGAGAGAAAATAACCTCGGCTTTGATCTATCCCGCTATCATCGGGTTTTTGATTTCAATGACGCTGATACTGTTTTTCAGTTTTATCTTGCCGCAATTAGAGCCGCTCTTTGCAGGGGCGGAAGATAAGCTTCCGCGCTCGACGCAGTTCCTTTTGGCTTTTGGCCGCTTCTTCGAAATGGGCTTGCCGCTGATGCTATTAGGGCTGGTCGGGTTAATTATGGCCGCGCGTTTTATTCCCGGTATTTCAGATGGGCTAAAGAAAACAGGCGGACGCGTTGCTTTGTCCCGAATGTCCGGCGGGGTGTCGCGGCTTACAAATTACGCCACCTATGCTCGTATCATGTCATTGCTGATTGGCTCCGGCGTGCCGGCCCCTAATGCCCATATGATTTCTGCGCAGGCGTGTTCGAATGCACTCATTAAATCTGATCTGTTGGAATTAAGCCAATCGTTGCGAGAGGGGCGAGCCCTGGCCAAATGCCTTGAGCCGCTTCCTCGCGTGCCGGAGCTTCTGACGAATATGACCCGCGTCGGCGAAAGCTCCGGAAAACTATCCGCCGCGCTTGGCGATGCCGCTGACATATTAGAACGCCGCGCCGCGCGCCGTATGGAACGGCTTCTCGCTGCGTTAACGCCGATGATCACAATTGTGCTAGGGCTGATTGTGGCCGTTGTCGTCGGGGCGTTATTTATGGGTATTTCGAGTTTGACTGATGTCAGCGCGTTTTAAAGGCAATTCACAATCGGGCTATACGCTTGTTGAGCTATTAGTGGTCATGATGATCCTGGCCAGCCTCTCGACTTTAGCGGCTCCAAGGTTTCAGTCTATGCTGCCGAGCGTTAAGGCGCAGGCTCATGTGAGCGCGCTTGAATTAACGCTGACGCGCGCAAGGCTGTTATCGTTGGAGACTGGCCGCGTCGTTCAAGTTGCTATTAATCCAAACGGCGACTTTGAGACAAAATATCTGGGTGGTGACATTATCCTAGAGCGCGCCGGGCCTCGAAATTTAAACGTGAGTATAATGGGTAAAACCCAAACGGAATTTACAATACAATTTCTCCCGTCAGGCGGAGTCGTTGGAGATGACTTTAAGGTGATCAATCGAGGGCGCGTTTTGAGCTTTAAGAAGTCAGTTTCGGGTGCCGGGTATCGCCGGGTGCGTAGTGCTGCTGGATAATCAGAATAACTCCGAGAGCGGCTTTGCGCTTGCTGAAATGCTTTGCGCGATGCTGGTGCTTGCTATTGCGTCGATTGGGTTTTTCCAAATAATGTCTGATAGTGCATTTACCCAAAGCCGAATGGCGGATCGCTATGAGCGCCAAAACCTCGCCGTTCAAATCATGACCCGTCATCAGGCGGAGGCCATGAAAGCAGGAGAGTCCATAAACGGTGAAGATGAAGCGCTTGGGGTTGAGTGGACAATAACAGCAACTGTGATGCGCGATTATCGCCCAGACAATGCCGAGCAGCCTGCGCTCTATGAAATGGTCGTGACATTAAGTGATAAGGATGCCCCAAGTGAAGATGTAAAACGGTATGTTAAGATTGTGACGGGCCGGACGAGATGAGAGAGAATTCAGATGCGGGATTTAGCTTGGCCGAAGTGCTTGTAAGTTTACTGGTGCTAAGCTTTGTAAGCGCGGCGCTTGTGGCGACATTTGGGCAGGGCGTGCTCGGGTATAAAAAACTCGATGATACTTATGACCGCCAGTTGCGATTGATTGAGATGACAGCGCTATTTGAGGGCATAGGCGAAACCGAATATCTTACGGCCCGCTACAGCGAAGACATAAGCGAGCTTGAGCTCAGCGGCGCAAGGCGCATCTTCATTAATGAGCAAGGCGAGCAATGGAGCGTCTTTTTTGAGGGAGCAGGTTCAGGCGCGCAGGTTTTGTATGTCTCTAAAATGCCTCTTCGGATAAATTATCAATTCGGGGAGCCCTCTCAGCTTGCTTTAGAGCAGAAAAAAGCTGAGGATTGGAAAGCTTTGGTGAAAGTGGCTGTGTTAGTGACGACCTCGCCAGAGTGTCAATTTGATGTCGTCGCGCGAAGATGCCGGTAAATATGCAAGCTTTAACTCTACTCGATAAAACTTATATGCGTTTAGACGAGCTTAGCTCTCTGATCCGTAGCGCCGTATGGGGCGCTGAGGTCAATCCAAAACATATACATATCGCCGATGAGCCTTTCTCGCCTCAAAAGCTATTCGTGCAAAGTTTAAAAATCCCCGCAGCGTCGGTAAAACAG
>CALKXN010000220.1 GCA_938003555.1 uncultured Robiginitomaculum sp.
CATCACCTTACCAAACCATCCGTCAATCCAGCGCTTCGGATAAATCTCCCAACCGGCATGATTAAACACCGCGTTCATGGTCATAATCATCAGCAGAAACAGAACCATTCCGACATGAATTGGAATGAATAAAGCGAGCGCAGGCAGGAACCATGCGCTAATCAATGCCTCTAATGGATCAAAGGAAAAACTTGCCCATGGGGTGGGTTGTTTCGAGCGGTGATGCCCTGCATGCGTTGCGCGATATAATTTCGGATGATGCATGGCGCGATGCGTCCAATAAAAATAAGTGTCGTGCGCAAAGAGATATAGACCCGCCGAAAGCAGCAAATATGCCCAGCCGTCAAAGCCTGCAATTGGGCCGCTATAGATTGCCGTCCCGCCCGCTTTCCACATTTCCATGAGTATCGCGCCGGGCGCGGCATAGATAAAACTGCTGATCAAAGAGAGTTTGATTTCGTGGCGAATAACTTTGCGCGTCGGGATCATTTTCGTCAGGCGGCGCGCTTTGACTTTATTCTCATCCCGCTTCCACAACAGCCAGTGCATCATGCCCGCAATGACCATATAGCGCGCCATGATGATCACGACGAGCGCGATGTAAGTTATGAACGTTTGAACTGGATCTATGGACAACATAACGTCTGTATAGCGCCACAACAGCGCCATAAGAATAGGCGATTAGTCGCGTGGCAAATAGGGTTGCAAGGCCTCACCCCACGCCACATATCCCGCATCCGTCAAATGAACACCGTCATTCGTAAATTCTGCGCGCATATCATCAGGCGATATCCCAAAAACTGGCGTCAGGTCGATATATGTAACCCGCCCGCGCATTGCCTTATCTTCGGCCAGATTTCGAAGTGCCGCATTTAGCGCAACAACAGATTTGTCCCATTGCCCATTGCGCGGCAACACACTTTGCAGGTAAATTTTAGTGTCAGGCCATCGATTAGCGTAACTCACAAGCGATATTTTAAGCGGCGGTAATATCTGATCTGGCGTGCGGTCATATGACAAATCATTTGTTCCGATCATCACGAAAATCGCTTTGGGGGACTCACGTAAAATGAGAGGCAAACGCTCTAACATGCCTTCGGTGACGTCCCAGCCAACGCCGTGATTGGCCACCATTCTATCATAAGGAAAATCAAGGGACATCCAGCCTTCGGTAATGCTGTCTCCAATCAAAACTATACCATTTGGACTCGGTCCTTCCGCGTCAATTTCTGCGACACGCTTTTTAAAATGCGTTTGCCCCTCTGCAACCATCCAAGACGGCGGCATAATTGAAAGGTCAAGGCGCTCTAAGGAAGGGTCATCTATAGGCATAACCTGTGGCGCTTTGGGCGAACACGCCGCCATAAAGGCAAGGGCAAGACTTAAAGTTATGGAGTGACGCAGCATAAAAACCTTCTTGATACAAAAATGGCACCCGTGAAGATCACGGATGCCCTGAACTTTATTAGATATAGTTTGAGGTTAACCTACCATATCCTCGAGTTCCATACCCTTCGTTTCGCGCACCGCTTTGGCGACGAATAGAATGGAAATGAAGGCGAAGCCCGAATAGATAAAGAAGGAAATAGATAGGCCTAAATTCGCAAGCATCCACGGGAATGACAATGTCACCAAGAAGTTTGCGAGCCATTGAAACAGACCTGCAACCGCAAGAGCAGAACCCCGAATTTGATTCGGGAACATTTCGCCAAGCAAAACCCACATGACGGGGCCCCATGTCATATTAAAGAAGAATACATAGGCCATCGCCGCAAAAAGAGCTGTGCGGCCCATTGCAGGGTCAAGAACGAGATTGTCATTAACAAGCTCGCCCGTTCCGAATGCCCAAGCCACAACAGCCAGCATGATAGCCATACCAATTGAACCAATAAGCAAGAAAGGCTTACGGCCAAATTTATCGATTAAGAATACAGTTAGGCCTGTCGCGAAAATCGACATCACGCCCATAAAGACATTCTGCTTCAGCGCGTCAGCTTCGGTAAAGCCAGCGGCTTCCCACATCACAGCGCCATAATAGAAAATGACATTGATACCGACAAGCTGTTGGAAAACAGCAAGGCCAATACCAACCCAAACGATAGGGCGAAGTTTTCCGTTAAGGAATATATCTGACAGGCGTGGTTTGTGGTCCGAGGCAAGAGATGCTTTGATTTCGTTAACTTTCGTTTCAGCGACATCTCCACCAAATAATTTTGTCAAAGTTTTACGTGCGCCGGCTTCATCGTCTTTCACCATAGAAAAGCGTGGGCTTTTCGGGATAAAGAACAAAAGCAAGAAGAAGAGCGCCGCAGGTGCGATTTCAACCCAGAACATCCAGCGCCATGTCTCGCTACCGCGAAATTCTGCCGTCGCTCCGCCGGACACATTGGCCAGATAATAGTTAGAGAAGAATGCTGCCGTAAGACCTACGACAATTGCAATTTGCTGTAATGATGCCAGTCCGCCGCGATATTTTGCCGGAGCAATTTCAGAGATATAAGCCGGTGCCATAACAGAGGCCGCGCCAACAGCAAGGCCACCTAAAATGCGATAAAGAATAAATTCAAATGATCCGCCCGCAATGCCTGAACCCCACGCACTAATGAGGAAGAAGGCTGCAGCCACCATCATCATGTTACGACGACCAAAACGATCAGATAGCCACCCTGCAGAGAATGCACCAATCGCGCAACCCAGCAGCATAGAGGCGACATTAAATCCGCTAGCGAAATTTGTTGCGCCAAACGCAGCATCCAAACCTTTAACAGTGCCGTTAATGACGCCGCTATCAAAGCCAAATAAGAAACCACCAAGCGTTGCGACCAAGCAGATCAGAATAACAAACCCAAAACTACCTTCGGATTTATCCGTTACATTATTGTCCATAGGACTCCCCTTTAATGTGATGCACCTTTTTGTGCTCTTATCTTCGTCCTAATCTAAAGTTTCGGATAGCACAAATTATTTATGACAGCGCTGTCACGATTTTCGCAAACGCCTAAGCGCGTGGGCCATGCGATGCGCGAAGAATGAGGCGATGTGGCAGGACGTCATGTTTCGGCGCGCTCTCTTGATTTCGTATGCGCTCGAGTAATAGTTCTGCGGCGCGGGCGGCCATATCTTTAAGCGGTTGGCGCACTGTTGTGAGTGGCGGACTGATCACGCTGGCCACGGCAACATCATCATAGCCTACAATTGTAAGCTCACTCGGTACAGCAATACCGCGCTTGTAGCTTTCCGCAATTGCACCTGCGGCCATATCGTCATTACTCGCAAATATGGCCGTTGGTGGATTTGGCATGGACAGTAATCGCGCCGCGCAGCTCTGCCCCGTTTCGTAAGAGAACGCCCCTTCACGCACTAATGCAGAGTCATATTTAATTGCCGCATCATCCAAAGCGAGCCTATATCCTGCCATGCGGTTTCGGCTCACCCCAAATTCATTTGGCCCTGTTATCAGACCGATACGTTTGTGACCTAGCTCAATAAGCTTTTGCGTCATTTCTTTGGCCGCAGCTTGATCATCAATGCGAACACTTGGCGCAGAATCATTAGCCGTTTCCGGCGCAATACGAACAAAGGGAATATTCTGACCAGTCAATTTGGTGATAATTTCAGGATCATCTGACATAGGCGGAATTAATATAACCCCCGCCATTTCACCTCCTCTGATCAAATCGTCAAACCCGCTAGGCTGGGCTCGGAAATCTTCGACGACCAAATGAAAGCCATTACGGCTACACCAATCCATCGCGCCAATTTGAATATTATCAATATAAGAGCGGCTGGGATTAGAAATAATCAGGGCAATCAAATTAGAGCCGCGTCGACGTAGATTGCGCGCGGCTGTATTGAGCGTAAAATTTAACTCTTTGGCCGCAAGCTGAACTTTCTCGCGGGTTTTGTCGCGCACCCCCGCTTCTCCATTAAGCACTCGGCTTACGGTTTTAAAGGATACACCCGCCGCATTGGCGACATCTATGATTGTTGCGTTCATAATGAAGTTACATCTGTCATAAATGATTTGCTAAAGCGAATTGACAACGTTGTCAATTTGAGACAATCTCACGAAAATATTGGGGGAACATCCAACATGCACAATTGGGGATCATTATGAAATTACGCCACTCTCTTACCATGACAGGCGCAAGCCTTGCTTTGATCGCTGCGCTAACGCTCTCGGCCTGCCGCGCGCCGGACGCTCACACCCATACAGACGCCCCGCGCCAAGTCGACATGATGAGCGCCCCATGGCAAGACGATGCACGCATTAATGATTTGATCGCCGAAATGACGCTGGATGAGAAACTCGCGCAGCTTAGTTGCGTCTGGTTTGGCAAAGCTGATATTTATAATAGTGACGGCAGTTTCAATCCCGAGAAAATGGCCGAGAAGTTCCCGCATGGCATAGGCTGCTTTGCTCGCCCGCAAGACACGATCGGCATGGAAGGCCCTAGCGAGCGCAAGGACGTGAACGATTCAACCGTTGTGCGCCGCATGAGCGCCCGCTCCCCCGCCGACACCGTCACGCTCGTCAATGAAATTCAAAAATGGCATATTGAAAACACCCGCCTGGGCATTCCAACGCTTTTTCACGAAGAAGGCCTGCATGGCTTCCAAGGCAAAGATGCCACAGCCTTCCCGCAATCTATCGCGCTGGCAGCCACCTTTGATACAGAGCTCGCCGAGCGCGTCTATAGCGTTACAGCCCGCGAAATTCGCATTCGCGGCGTGCATCACGTTCTCTCTCCCGTTGTCGACGTTGCGCTTGACCCGCGCTGGGGCCGCATTGAGGAAACATTTGGCGAAGATCCTTATCTCGTGTCTCAAATGGGCCTAGCTTCCGTAATCGGGTTTCAGGGCACAGAAGATTATCTCGCCGATGATAAAGTCCTCACCACGCTGAAACATATGACAGGACATGGTATGCCTGAAGCTGGCATGAATGTCGGCCCCGCCGCCGTATCCGAGCGCATGTTATATGAAATATTCTTTCCGCCATTTGAAGTCGCGGTTCGCGAAGGCAAAGCAGCCTCCGTCATGGCCAGTTACAATGAGCTGAACGGCATCCCGTCACACGCCAATGGATGGCTACTCAATACTGTTCTGCGCGGCGAATGGGGGTTTAACGGCTCAGTTGTTGCCGACTATTTCGCGATTAACGAGCTCGAGCGCCGTCACAGTATCGCCACAGACATTGCCCATGCTGGCGAACTTGCTCTACGCGCAGGCGTAGATTTAGAACTTCCCGACGGCGTCGCCTATTACGAACTAAAGCCGAAAATCGAAAGTGGCGACATCCCCATGAGCGTTGTCGACACAGCGCTTCGCCGCGTTCTGGAAATGAAAGTCCGCGGACGAGTGTTTGAGACGCCCTATGCGGACGGCCCAGCGGCCGAAGCTTTGACAGGTAATGAAGAAGCCCGCGCTATTGCGCTTGAGGCCGCGATTAAAGCCCCTGTCCTCTTGAAAAATGAAGGCAATATCCTTCCGCTAAGTGCCGGGGATTACAAAACAATCGCCGTGATTGGCCCCAATAGTGACGTTACAGTCCTCGGGGGATATTCAGACGAACCGCGTCAAACCGTATCCATTCTGGACGGCATGAAAGCCAAGGTCGGCGAGGATAAAGTCATTTGGTCCAAAGGCGTAACGCTAACCGATAATCGCAGTTGGTGGGATGATGAAGTCAATTTGATTGATCCCGATAAAAACCGAAGCGATATTTTTGAAGCTGTTGCCAAAGCGAAAAACGCCGACATCATTATCGTCGCAATCGGCGGCGATGAGAGCACGTCGCGTGAAGCGTGGTCGGAAACCCATATGGGAGATCGCAGCGACATTACCCTGATCGGACAACAGAAAGAATTAGTCGATGCGCTCGCCAAGACGGGTAAGCCGATGATTGGCGTTGTCATCTCCGGCCGTCCGCTAAGTCTGGCGAATGTCGAAAACCATTTTGATGGCATTCTTTATGGCTGGCTACTGGGTCAGGAAACAGGAACAGCTGTCGCCAATCTTTTATTTGGTGACGCTGTGCCGTCTGGAAAAATGCCTGTCACTGTGCCGCGCACTGTTGGGCATATTCCGGCTTATTATTATCACAAGCCTACGGCGCGGCGCGGATACGCCTTTGGCGATGCCAGCCCGCTTTACGCCTTTGGCCATGGCCTATCCTACACAACATTTGAGCTATCTGAGCCAAAACTCTCATCAAGCAATATTGGCGTAAACGGGGACAGCAGCGTATCGGTTGAGGTAACAAATACAGGCGACTATACTGCTGACGAGATTGTGCAATTATACATTCGCGATGAAGTCAGCACCGTCACGCGCCCCGTCAAAGAACTTAAGGGCTTTGAACGCGTCACGTTAAAGCCGGGCGAGACGCAAACCGTCGCTCTACCGATTACAAACCGCGCCCTTGCCTTTTACGACATCAATATGGACCTCCTCGTTGAGCCTGGCACATTTGAAATCATGGTCGGCAATAGCTCGGTTGAGACGAAATCTGTCACGCTAACGGTAGAATAGTTATGTATCTAGGCATAGATATTGGAACGTCCGGCGTAAAAGCCGTGCTGGTGGACGAAGCGCAAATCGTCGTCGATCAAGCCAGCGCGCCGCTCGCCGTGTCGCGTCCCAAACCGCTCTGGTCGGAGCAGGACCCTGCTGAGTGGTGGCGCGCGACCAACGCAGCCGTAAAGAAACTCGACGCGCACGCGCGCCGCGCCGTCAAAGCCATTGGCCTATCAGGTCAAATGCACGGCGCAACATGTCTTGATAAATCCGGCAAAATCATTCGCCCCGCCATATTGTGGAATGATGGACGTAGCGCAGAAAATTGCGCGCAGATGATGTCAGATATGCCGTCCTTGACCGATATCTCCGGCAATCTCGCTATGCCTGGATTTACGGCGCCAAAGCTGCACTGGATGCGTGAGCACGAGCCGGATAATTTTGCGCTTATCAACAAAGTCCTGCTGCCCAAAGATTATGTGCGTTATCTTATGTGCGGTGAATTTGCATCGGATATGTCAGACAGCGCCGGTACGCTCTGGATGGATGTTGAAGGCCGCAGCTGGAGCGATGATATTTTGGCTCTAACAGGCCTCACCCGCGATCACATGCCGGCACTATATGAAGGCTCTGAGTCCACGGGGCAGCTCTCAGCCAAAGTCGCGAATGAATGGGGCATGCCCCGCGTCCCAATCGCAGCAGGCGGCGGAGACAATGCCGCCGGAGCGGTGGGCGCGGGCGTGGTCAAACCCGGCGAAGGGTTTATCTCACTTGGCACAAGCGGCGTAGTCTTTCTGGCTGATGA
>CALKXN010000221.1 GCA_938003555.1 uncultured Robiginitomaculum sp.
CAGAACTGCCGATATCGCTGATAACATCGGCGCCGTCTAAGCGTGAGAAAATATATGTATCCGAACCGCTGGCCCCATAAATGTAATCATCGCCGCGCCCAGCTTCGATGACGTCATCAGTGTTAAATCCGCGAATGCTATCAGCTTGATCAGAAATTGACGCCGATAGAGCCTTCTTGCGTAAATCGGCAATTGTCCAGCGCACGCCATTTGCAAATTCAACGAACTCTACTGCGCTGGATCCCGGGTCGCCAAGACCATTTTTGATCAGGATTTGGTCTGTCGTGCCAATGATGTCCAAAATGACATCGTTACTGGTCGGATCCGCACGTCGAACCAAAATGTCTTCTTCGGCCATATCTACAAGTTTAAGAACGTCTTCCTCGGAGCCCGTTCGATCAGCGCCATCGCTAATGATGTCGCGGCCATCCCCGCTCTCATAAAGATAGGTATCGGCCCCTTGACCACCAATAAGAAGGTCATCGCCCGTGCCGCCATCAAGCGTATCAGCGCCTGAGCTTCCGTTAACGACATCATTCCCAGAGGATGCTCTTTGCTGAACTAAGGCCGCGACAATGTCGCCAAATTCAATGATCGTTCCATCATCAAACTCTAAAGTTTCGACAGCATTATTATCCTCGAGAGATAACGTTGAGGACAGAACATTTCTGACGACAAGGGTGTCATCAGCGCCGAAGAAATGAATAACTAGATTTGATCCGTCCTGGGAGAAGCGCAAATTTTGCGGTGCAACTAATTCACCAAAAACAATTTTATCAACTCCGCCGGTATCATAAATCGAGTCGCTGCCATATCCGATATCAAAGTGATAGCTATCGTTACCGTCGCCGCCGCGAAGCTCGTCAGCGCCAGTGCCGCCATCAAGAACATCATCGCGATCATCAAAGCCAAACAAGCGATCCGAAGTTTCTGTTCCCTCAAGCAGGCGCGCGCGAATATCTTCGATATTCCAAATTGTTCCATCGGCAAATGAGTAGCTTTCAATTTGGCGTGTCGTCAGACCGTCAACGATACGAAGCTCATCTGCCGTGTCATCAAGGGAGAAAATCAGGTCATCACCGTCACGCAGCACAGAAAGATCATCAGGAGTAACGAGCGTGCCAAAGACAACGCGATCATTCGCTCCGTTATCAATGTCGGTGCGTTCAGTAATGACGTCTAGATCATACCCCACACCAAAGGCATAGGTGTCAGCCAGATCACCACCAAATAATTGATCATCACCTTGGCGCCCATCAAGTACATTCTGGGAGTCGACAATGCCTTCAATAATGTCATCCCCGCGTCCGCCGCCTTCAATCGCGAGAAGCTCTTCAACATCAGAGATGAGATAGAAATTTCCATCAGCAAATTCGAACCGTTCTATACCGTCACGGCCGCCGCCATTAAATTGACCTAAAATGGTCAGCGTGTCTTCGCGATCAATAATTGAAACAACCAAATCATTTCCGGATTTGGTAAAAGATACATTGTCGATAGTTATGTCATCGCCAAATTTAACAATGTCATCAATTGAGCTCCAACGCGAGGTGCGCTGAATTTCATCAATTGTGTCGTTTCCGTAGCCGACATCAAATAAATATGTATCACCATCACTGTAGCCGACCAATATGTCGTCGCCGCCTCGACCATCAATCGTTTCATCCCAATTCGTGCCGTAAAGCGTATCGTCACCAGATGTTCCGACCAAATCAACGTCGCGCGGCATTAGCTCTTGGAATGAGACAACAAAGTCATCAAAAACGAATTTTTCAATACGGTTATCTTCGTATCGGTTCCACTGCTCGTCAAATGTGAGTGTTTCGCCGGTTGCATCCAGCGTAAATGTTAAATCATTTCGATCACGAGAGAACTCCACATTATCAAGAGCGATGCCCTGCAAAATAACAGTATCAAACCCAGCCCTTAAAAAGCGCTCGTCGGAATTATCATAAATGCTATCATTGCCGTAACCTTGGGCCCAGATATAGGTGTCTTCGTAAATACCACCTTCAAGGCGGTCATCACCTGCCCCGCCGTCCAGAACATCATCTAAATCAAAGCCGTAAATGACATCGTCGCCATCTGTACTTTGCTGAGCAAGAAGCCTCCGCGACACATCATAAATGTCCCAGACAGTTCCATCATCAAACACAAAGAAGTTGATATTATCAAAATAGAAGTCACCAAATAGAATTGTTGATGTCAGCTTGAATTGGTTCTTCAAAAGCACCTTGTCGTCAGTACCCTTAACTTTGAAACCAACACTCATTGACGATGGACTCTCTCTGTAGAGCTCAAGGTCTTCAACATTAAGGTCTTCAAATTTCAGGTAATCAACATCCACAGGCGGCGAGCCGAAAACAGGGAATGCAGTTGAATTGTCCTCAATAACGTCATAGCCGTAATCGCGGCCATAGATGTATGTGTCGTCCCCGTTAAAGCCAAAGAGAACATCGTCTCCGCCTTTACCGTCATGTGTATTAGCGACATCAAATCCATAAATCGCGTCTGAACCTGCTGTTCCCGCGTTCTCAAGAACTTGCTCCATCACTTGACGTTCATTTAAGAATGAACCGTCGCTAAATGTTAGACGTTCCAACCGGCCAATATAAACCGAACCTATAAATGGCACAGAAAACACATCAAATTGGTCGATAACATTGACCTGATCGCCTGTGCGCTCGCCCTCATCATCGAGCAAATAAATCGTCAAATCATCTGAATCGCCGAGGCGTTCTAGATATAAATGCTCTGCGCGAATGTCGTCTTGGAATTGAAGGAAATCATAAGCTTCCAACAAAACATCATAATTCATTTCTTCAATTGTATCGATACCATAACCGCGGCCAAAGACATAGACATCGGAGTCCGCAAATCCGCGCAAAATATCATTACCGAGACCGCCATCGAGATAATCATAATCAGGCGTGCCAATAACAAAGTCATCGCTATCTAAGGGATGGCTGGTATTGAATGCAATATCTCGCTCTTCCCAGACCACGCCATCCGCAAATGTAATTTTTACAATCTCAGTGTTGTCACTGATGTCTGCACGAGTAAGGAAGTCGAGTTTAACTCCTTCAAATTGATTGATAATCCGCAGTTCGTCATCTGTCCCGATGACATCAATCACCAAATCTAAGCCGTCTTTATAGGCGAAAACATCTGTCGATTTAACATGGCTAAACCACAGGGTATCCGCAGCGCGCTGATCAACTCTAAACTTCTCGACGTCTTTAATGACGTCTTTGCCGAAATTTTCACCAACGATGTAGAAGTCCTTGCCCGAACCACCTTGATAGACCTGATCACCTTCAGTCATGTAGAAATAATCGCGGCCGCGGGTGCCAGTAACTAGATTATCATCAGAAACATGCGTGATAATCTTTTCGTAATCGATGCCCAAAGCCTGCGCGGTCGCAAATATATCTTGCACCGAGTCAAAGCCTGCATTTTCGTAACCGGCAATAATGAATTTTAGGAGTGGAACTTCTTGAATTTGGTTAAACCCATAATCCGCATAGATAACGTCGAGAATATCTTTCCACTCCCGAAGATATTGTACACTCTCGGGAACATCTCCAGGTTCAGCTTCTGGGTTATCCGCAGGGGTCGCATTAAAAATACTTTCAAATAATGGCGCGAGCCCGAGTTCGGTCGTATCGACGAATGTATCTGTGTCAGGATCGTAACGCAGTCCATCGAACAGATCAGACAATCCGCCCTGCACTCCAAAACGAACAGCCAAGCCGCGCTCAACCGGGATGTATATATCGATAAGCAAATCCATAAATTGGATTGCAAGCTCAACCGGAGTCAAAGCGCTGTCGTCCTGCGTTTCAACATCATCAACTTCTTGCGCCACTAAATCTGAAACGCGGTAGCCAAGATTTCCAATCTCGTCCTGAGTCGCTTGTAGAATTTCAGGCTGG
>CALKXN010000222.1 GCA_938003555.1 uncultured Robiginitomaculum sp.
ATTTAGCCAATATGACCGAAACAGCCTCCAGAAACTCCTCAGAAATTCCCCGCGTAAATTCTCTGGGCTTTGCGAAACCTGAACGTGAAACGCGGGTCGTCGTTGCGATGAGCGGCGGCGTGGACAGTTCTGTCTGCGCGGCGATGCTCAAGCGCGAAGGATATGAAGTGATTGGCGTAACTTTGCAGCTCTATGACCACGGCGCTGCAATTAAGAGCGCGAAATCATGCTGCGCGGGCCAAGACATATATGATGCGCGCCGCGTCGCAGAGATGATGGATTTCCCGCATTATGTTCTAGATTACGAAAGCAACTTCAAAGAACAAGTGATTGAGGATTTTGCGGATAGCTATCTAAAGGGCGCGACGCCCATCCCCTGCGTGCGCTGTAACCAGACGGTAAAGTTTAAAGACCTGCTCCAAACCGCGCGCGAACTTGGCGCGGATTGCATGGCGACAGGGCATTATATCAAGCGCGTCATGGGTGAAGACGGGGCCGAGCTGCACCGCGCCTATGATCATGGCAAAGATCAAAGTTATTTTCTGTTTGCGACAACGCGTGAGCAACTGGATTTTCTACGCTTTCCGCTGGGCGCAATGGATAAGTCCGAAACCCGCAAAATGGCCGTCGAGATGGGTCTTAATGTTGCGGCAAAGCCGGACAGCCAAGATATTTGTTTTGTGCCAACCGGAAAATATACCGATGTGATTGAGAAAATCCGTCCTAATGCGGCTGTGCCCGGCGACATCATTCATATGGACGGCCGCGTGCTTGGGCAGCATCGCGGGATTATGTATTATACAATTGGGCAGCGGCGCGGCCTTGGCATTCCAGATGGGAGCGGCAGTGATCCGCTATATGTTGTCAGCATTGACGCCGAGTCTAACGCGGTCGTTGTTGGCCCGCATGAGGCGCTATTGCGGGCGCGTATATATGTCGAAGAGGTCAACTGGATTGGCGAAGGTGATCTTGGCCCGCAGCTTCACGGTATGCCGATACGAGTGAAGAACCGCTCGACGCGCCCGCCTGTTCGCGCGACATTAAAGTTCATAGAGGGCCGCGTTGCGATTGATCTGGCTGAGCCTGAAGCGGGCATATCGCCGGGGCAAGCTTGCGTCTTTTACGAAGATCGCGGCGACGCGCAGCGCACGCTGGGGGGCGGCTGGATTACGGCGACTGCTTAACGATATGTAATGTCACAGTGGAGGACTAGCCATATATCCCTTCGCCCGTTAGATTATAGCTTCACACTATAGGAGACCACCATGGCCGTAATGAAAACAATTGAAGTGATGAGCGAAAGCAGCAAGTCCTTCGAAGATGCAATCCAAGCTGCTGTCACGCGCACAGCAAAGACTGTTAAGAATATTAAATCTGCTAATGTGAAAAACATGAAAACATCGATCAAAGATAATAAGATTGATAAATTTCGTGTAAATCTAAAAATCACATTTGAGGTTGGCGCATAAGCCATTTTTACCTAAGTTAGAAGCGCCCGCATTGCCGGGCGCTTTTTTGTATGAGGCGCGCATGGATAAAACATTTGAGGTTCTAATGGCGATATTTGGCGAGAGACCCATCTTGTCGGGCATTGTCGGCGTCTCGATTTTAGTCTGGCTCTACTTTGACATTAAGCGCCGAAAAGAATGGCACGCGGGCCGAAAAGACCGTATGCGGCTGCTCAAAGAAGAAGCCTTAGAAAAGATACAAGCCGAAAAAAATACGGCTAAAAACACGCAAGAATAAAGAGATATCACATGACAAATTCCGCTACTGACCCCGTCGTCATCGTTGGCCTTGCCCGAACGCCTATGGGCGCGTTCCAAGGGGCATTTTCATCTGTTACTGCGCCCGAGCTTGGCGCGGCCGCGATTAAAGCGGCGCTTGAGGAATCCGGCGTCGACGCAGATAAAGTAGAGCAGACATTGATGGGATGTGTTTTGCCTGCGGGTCAGGGCCAAGCGCCAGCACGTCAAGCCGCGATCAAGGCAGGCCTCTCCATGAATTGTGAAGCTGTAACGATCAACAAGATGTGCGGCAGCGGCATGCAAGCCGCGATACAGGCCCATGACGCGATCAAAGCAGGTAGCGCAAATATCATCGTTGCGGGCGGCATGGAGAGCATGACGAACGCGCCTTATGTGATGCCCAAAGCGCGCGCGGGCATGCGTATGGGCAATCAACAGATTATCGACTCGATGATGCATGACGGATTGACGGACGCCTATGACGGAAGCGCTATGGGCGTCTTTGCGGATATGATTGCGGGCGAGTATCAGTTTACGCGTGAGCAGCAAGATGCCTACGCGATTGAGTCTGTGCGCCGCGCCAAGGCCGCGCAAGAGAGCGGCGATTTTGCCCGCGAGCTTACTCCGGTCAATGTGAAACACCGCAAGGGCGATATTGTGGTGACCGAAGATGAGGGCCCGAAAAATGCGCGCCCTGAAAAAATCCCAACTCTGCGTCCCGTCTTTACCAAAGACGGCACTGTGACGGCGGCCAATGCCAGCTCTATTAATGACGGCGCAGCGGCGCTGGTCATGATGAAGAAATCAGAGGCCGAAGCAGGCGGGCATAAAGTAATAGCTGAGATTGTCTCTCATGCCGCTCACGCCCATGAGCCCTCTTACTTCACAACGGCTCCTGTTCACGCGATGAAAAAGGCGCTGGATAAAGCGGGCTGGAGCGCAGACGATGTTGATCTGTGGGAAATTAACGAAGCCTTTGCAGTCGTCCCGATGATTGCGATGCAAGAGCTTGGGCTTGATCATGATAAGGTCAATGTAAATGGCGGCGGCTGCGTACTGGGGCATCCTATTGGCGCGTCCGGCGCGCGCATCATCGCGACATTAATTGCGGCAATGGAAAAACGCGGCGTCACCAAAGGCATGGCGAGCCTGTGTATTGGCGGCGGCGAAGCCACCGCGATTGCCCTAACGCGGGAAGCCTAGATATGCGGTTTATTTATTCAGGCGATTATGGCCGCACCAAGATGAAGGAAAAGGCGGCCATTTTGGGCACGCCTGCGGCGTTGCATGGCCTCGGCCAGATTATGGCTGAGCTTGATCAAAATACGGGAATTAAAGCGCAAGGCGGTTTTAAACCCACAGAGCTTATTACTTTTCCGGCGATGCGCCTCATGCTCCTGCCCAGCGAGGACGCGAAACTTGAAATCACAGTTCCGCCGTCATCATTAACACTTAGCGCCGGGAAAAACGTCTTTAAGATTTTGGCTGAAAGCTTGATCAATAGCTATTCTAAAGACGATAAGCCTGGGCATCATATCACTGTAAGCGCCGGCCAAGGCAGTACGGTCATGGATGACCCCCGCCGTATTTTAGAGTTTAAGAGTGTGAAAGCTGAAGCGCGCGTTCAAATAAGCGAGGATTTTTCAGGCAATAATTCCGGACGGCCTTTTAATTAATTTGGCATAGCTCCAACTGACGCCAAACCCGACTTAACAAGCGTAAAACGCAAGTTCAGGCGATGCATGTGACTAAGCCAGCGCGGTTTTGAACAAGGCTAATGTCCGCTCCCATGCTCTATTCGCCGCGGCTTCATTATATACGGCAGAGTCAGGCGGGCACCATCCATGCTGCGTGCCTTCATAGACTTCAACTTCTGCTTTGCGGCCTGCACTCGCAAATGCTGCTTTGAGGATATTTTTATCTTCGGGTGAGCGTTCGTCATCATTGGCCGCAATCGCGACGAGGTAATCTGCACGGCTTGTCGGGATTAAGAGATGCGGGCTGTCCGGTTTGTCCGTCGCAAGGCCGCCGCCATGAAATGATGCGGCTGCGCCGATACGCTCCGGCAAGGTTGCAGCGGTCACAAAGGTCATCGGGCCGCCCATGCAATATCCGGTCGTCCCAATTTTACGTGACCTATCCACGGCGCTCTGTCCATCCAGCCAAGAGATGAAAGCTTTGGCATCCGTTATATTGGTTTCGCGCGACAGGGCGCGGGCATAGGGGATAATTTTCTTACGCACTTCGGGATCGCGGAAGGTTTGCCCAACCTCAACAAGCGGCGCTTGGACTTGGCGGTAGTAAGGATTGATGACCAGCGCAGCATAGCCGTCACCTGCGAGGCGCTTAGCCATCATTTTAAAGGCGGGGCGAAGACCGACAATATCCGGCCAAATCAGAACGGCAGCATGCGTGCCCTTGGCGGGATGGGCGAAATAGGCATCGGCTTCACCGTCGGGCGTGTCAATAATGACATCATTTTCGACAATCCCCTCGGCGGGCTCACCGGGCGCGCAGCCCGTAAAGGCCACCGAAATCGCAGCGCCGCCTGCAAGAAGATTGAAGCCTCGACGCGTGAGGAGTTTTTCGTAAAAGCCTTGGTTCTCAAGCTCGGTAATATCATCGCACATAAGTCTCTCCTAAGTCAGCTTGGCGGCCCGCCAACATATATAAAGCATAATCGGCAAGGTAAGCTCTATAGCCATTAGTAAAATAAATAGATCGTGGGGCGCTCCAATTTGAACATAACTTATTACGCGAACGACACCTCCCGCAAAGAATAGCGCCAATAATATAGGAATATGCCGAGCATATTTTACGGGCTTGCGCGCCGCCTGAACCATCAATGCGCCGTAGGCGATAAAGAAGATCGAATAAAAGCGCAGCTCACTATCATCATTGGGGTGCCCCAAATCCGTCAATGACCCGCTCTGATATATGTGGGATAAAATCCAAACGAAAAATTGCCCTGTGCGATCAATTCCGATGAGCGCAATGGATGACCCGATTGCAATCGCGGCCAAGCCAATAAAGTAAAACCCGAATGTGAAGAAGCGTAAGGCCATGACCTTATGCTTATCAGAATGAGGGCGTATCGTCTCGCGGCTTAGTGTCCGCTACCGAGACGTCCTAATTTGACGTTATAATCCGTCGCGACTTCATATTCCGGATCATCATCACTCTCGACAATAAGCTGTCCGGCATTGGTCAGCAGCTTGTGGCAGTCGCGGGTGAGGTGACGCAGCTGTAGTGTTTTGCCTGCCTCAACATATTTCGCGGCGAGCGCTTCAATGGCTTGCAGGGCAGATTGATCGACAACGCGGCTATTGTTGAAATCGACAATAACATTGTCGGGGTCTTCTTTGACGGTGAAGAGTTCATTAAAACCTTCGATAGACCCAAAGAAAAGCGGGCCTTCAAGCTTGTAGACTTTCGTGTCGCCAGTGATTTCCGTATGCGCGTCAATGCGGCGCGCGGCGTTCCACGCATAAGCCAGCGCAGAAACGATGACGCCGACAACAACTGCGATGGCGAGATCATGCCAGACCGTTACAACTGTGACGAGGATAATCACAAAGGCATCGATCAGTGGAATGCGGCGCATAATTGAAAAGGACTGCCACGCAAAGGTTCCGATCACGACCATAAACATCACGCCGATAAGCGCGGCGAGCGGGATCATCTCAATATATTTGCTCGCGAACAGAATAAAGGCGAGCAAGAACAGCGCAGCGCTAATGCCGGACAGACGCGTGCGGCCGCCGGATTTCACATTAATCATGGATTGCCCGATCATTGCGCAGCCGCCCATTCCGCCAAAGAACCCTGTGACCGTATTGGCTACGCCTTGGGCAACACATTCTTGAGACGCGCCGCCGCGCTCTTCTTTGATCTCTCCGACAAGGTTGAGCGTCAGCAAACTCTCAATCAGGCCAATGGCCGCAAGGATCAGCGCGTAAGGGAAAATGATTTTCAGCGTTTCAAGATTAAAAGGGGCAAGCGGCGCGAACTCTGCTGGATTGCCCTCCCACTTAAATGTGCCGAAAACGGGTTCTAACGCCGTGGTGAACGGGATGTGGAATTGCGGTAGTCCGCCTTTGACACTGGCTAAATCGCCAACGGTTGAGACATCGAGGCCAAAGCCGATCACGATTGCCGCGACAATCCCGATACCGGCCAGCGGCGCGGGGATGATTTTTGTAATTTTGGGAAAGCCCCAAATGATGACCATGGTGAGTACGGTCAAGCCAACCATAAGCGCCATATCTATTCCGGCCAGCCACTCTCCATTAGGCAAGAAACTATGTCCGTCCGGAGTCGCTGTGCCGGGAACTTGAAACTGCCCCAACTGCGCAAGGCCAATCACGATTGCGAGGCCGTTGACAAAACCGAGCATGACCGGATGCGGCACAAGGCGAATGAATTTACCGAGGCGAAATATACCCGCGCCAATTTGCAAAAGCCCCATCAAAATCACGGTCGCGAAAAGATATTCCACGCCATGCGCGGCAACCAAAGCCACCATAACAACGGCCAGCGCGCCGGTCGCGCCGGAAATCATACCCGGACGCCCGCCGATAAGCGCCGTGATTAATCCTACGATAAAGGCCGCATATAATCCAACCAAAGGCTCGACGCCCGCGACAAAGGCAAAGGCGACAGCCTCAGGAACCAGAGCGAGCGCAACGGTTAATCCGGCCAGTAGCTCAATCTTGGTCCGATTGAGCGTAAATGTCATTGGCCCATTGCGTTTACGGGCGGGAACGGAAATGCGGTCTGCAAAGGCGGAAAGGCTTGAACGGATCATTATGAGGCTCTGAAAAAGAGGGCGTAATTAAGCGCGCTCACTAGGCCCGTTTATGCCGGGCAGCAAGGGCGAAGCCTGTCATTGGATTGCGCTAAATGAATAAGGCGGCGCCCCTCGCGTGGTCTAGATCCGCGGCACGGAAGAACTAATCAGTCCCAGCGGCAAGGCATTCGTATCTTTGGCTTGGCGCAAAACGATGCGCGATTGCACGTCACTGACCAGTCCTGTTGAGAGTAGAACTTCACGCAGGAAATCATCAAAGGCATGCATGTCGCGCGTTACAATGCGCAGCATGTAATCCACAGCGCCTGTCACAACAGCGCATTGCACGACTTCGGGCATTCGGCCCACGGCGCGTTCAAATTTATCCATATTATCACGGTTAGGCAGCGCCAATTTAACGGCGACAAAAACCTCGAAGTCCAGGCCAATCATTTTGCGGTCTAAGAGCGTGATACGGGATTTGATAATGCCTGTTTCTTCCATGCGCTTTATGCGCCGCCAGCAAGGTGAACTGGACAAGCCAACTTTGTCTGCAATATCAGCCACAGACAGCGCCGCATTGGTCTGAATAAGGTGGAGAATTTTTGCGTCTATCGCATCGAGTTGTTCTGCCATGTGCTGTCTCCGGCGTTTTGAAAGCAATTTGTGCTTAGCATCTAACGAATAAAGGCATATAATACTAGAATAAATTATAATTAGGGCGAGACTCCTTCTATGCGAAGGTTTATCCTTACAAAAAGGCGCATAATGCGCTCGCGAATTACATTTTCGGGGACATCATATGGCGAAAGCGCCGAAGCCTGTAACCAACCGCTCGCGCTTGCATGTGCCTGAGCCGCAATTTCGTCCGGGTGACACGCCGGATTACAGCCATATTAGCGTTCCAGCGGACCATACGCCAGCTCGTCCTGACCCGCTCTGCGAGCATCATGAGACTGCCGAGCACGCGTTAAAGCTTATTCGCGTCTTACGTTTTAATGGCGAGGCCATTGGGGACTGGAACCCGAAATTATCAAATGACGCGCTGTTGGGCGCGATGAATGATATGATGATGACCCGCGCCATGGATGAGCGCATGTTCAATATGCAGCGCCAAGGCAAGATGAGCTTCTACATGAAGTCGACGGGCGAAGAGGCGGTTTCTGTCGGTCACGCAATGGCGCTTAAAAATAGCGACATGATTTTCCCGACCTATCGCCAGCAAGGCATTCTCATTAATCGCGGCGCATCAATCAAAGAAATGATGTGTCAATGCCTGTCCAATAGCGGTGATCCGCTGGACGGAAAATCTATTCCGGTGCTCTACTCTTTCAAAAAGCATGGCTTTTTCTCGATCTCCGGAAATCTCGGTACGCAGCTTATTCAAGGCGTGGGCTGGGCGATGGCTTGCGCGTATAAAAATGAAGACGGGATTGCATCCGTCTTTACGGGTGAAGGCGCGACAGCCGAGGGCGACTTCCATTACGCGCTTAATTTTGCGTCTACCTACCGCGCGCCTTGCATCATTAATGTCGTCAATAATCAATGGGCGATCAGTTCATTCCAAGGCATCGCCGCAGGCGAAGGTGAAACCTTTGCCGCGCGCGGTAGCGGCTATGGCTTGGCGACATTGCGCGTAGATGGAAATGACATTCTGGCTGTTTACGCCGCAACAAAATGGGCCGCGGAGCGCGCCCGTAAAGGCGGCGGCGCGACATTGATTGAGCATTTCACCTATCGTCAATCGGGCCATTCAACATCAGATGATCCGTCGAAATACCGTCCCAAAGACGAGGCAAGACATTGGCCCTTCGGAGACCCTGTTGAGCGGCTTAAAGTGCATTTGATTAAGCTGGGCATCTGGAGCGAAGAGCAGCACGACGCGCTGGCTAAATCTTGCAAAGTTGAAATTCGCGATATTTATAAATCCGCAGAAGCGATGGGCGATCTGTCTGAAAAAACAAATGTCAACGATTACACGATGTTCGAGCAAGTCTATGAGCGCCCTCCGGAGCATTTAGAAGCGCAGCGCCGTATGTTTAGCGAGGAGCTCGACGAATGACGGATGTAAAAACAACATCTATGACGATGATTGAAGCCATTCGCGACGCGCTGGATGTTACGATGAGTCAAAATTCTGATGTCCTCGTTTTCGGTGAAGATGTGGGTTATTTCGGCGGTGTGTTTCGCTGCACGGCAGGCCTTCAGGAAAAGCATGGGCTGCACCGCTGTTTTGATACGCCAATTTCCGAAGGCGGTATTGTCGGCATCGCCATTGGCATGGCGGCCAATGGTTTGCGCCCCGTCGCAGAAATTCAATTCGCGGATTATATCTATCCCGCCTATGACCAAATCGCCAGTGAGGCGGCGCGCCTGCGCTATCGTTCTAATGGTGATTTCACTTGCCCGCTGACAATTCGCACGCCTGTTGGCGGCGGTATTTATGGCGGCCAAACCCACAGCCAAAGCCCTGAGGCCTTGTTCACTCATATTGCGGGATTGAAAACGGTTATTCCATCAAACCCCTATGATGCCAAAGGCATGCTGATTGAGGCGATTGAGGATAATGATCCGGTTTTATTTTTAGAGCCCAAGCGGCTTTATAACGGCCCCTTTGACGGGGACCCTCATGCCCCGGCAAAATCGTGGAAGGGTCATCCGCTGGGCGAGGTTCCTGCCGGTCATTACAGCATTCCCATGGGCAAAGCGCGCAAAGTCTCAGAAGGACATGATGTAACCATATTGACCTATGGCACGATGGTTTGGGTCGCAGAGGCCACGGCCGCAAAATTAGGATTATCAGCCGATATTCTTGATCTGCGTTCCCTTTTGCCGCTCGACATTGACGCGATTACGCAGAGCGTGAAAAAGACAGGCCGATGTGTTATCATGCACGAAGCGACGCGGACTTCTGGCTTTGGCGCGGAAATTTCAGCTCAAATTCAAGAGACGTGTTTCTATCATCTCGAAGCGCCGGTAGAGCGCGTGACCGGCTGGGATACCCCTTATCCCCATGCCCAAGAATGGGCATATTTCCCGGGGCAAAAACGCGCCACACTCGCGCTTCGTAAAGTTATGGACGGCGTTTAATGGGACAATATTTATACAAATTACCGGATATTGGCGAAGGTGTTGTCGAGGCTGAAATTACGGCGTGGCATGTTGCGGTCGGCGACACTGTCGAAGAAGAAGCGCCCATTGCCGATGCGATGACGGACAAGGCCACGATTGAGTTAACCAGTCCTGTCGATGGCGTGATCGAGTCTATTGCTTGCGAAGAGGGCGACATGCTCGCCGTTGGCGCGGTTCTTGTGACGATTAAAACCGAAGGCGGCGACGATGTTGCCGCTGAGGCGCCAAGGCCTGAGCCCGCTCCGGCTAAAGCGCGGCAGCCAACTGCTCCGCCCGCGCCCGCTGCGCCGCAGCCTGCCGCCACATCTATCGCCGCGCCGCAAATGCGCCGCTCTACGGACGGGCCCGCCTTGGCCTCTCCTGCCGTGCGGCAGCGTGCAAAGAACTTGTCGATTGACCTGTCCACCCTTAGCGGTTCTGGCCGCGATGGCCGCATTACCCACGCAGATTTGGACGCCTTATTGCAATCCAGCCAAAGCGCTATGCCTGCGCTCGCTATGGCACCGCCTTCCGCAGCTTCCGCGCCGCCTGCCGGAAAGCCTGAAGCTATGCCAGAGCAAGACGGCGAGACGCGCATTAAAGTTATCGGTCTTCGCCGCGTGATCGCGCAGCGCATGCAAGAGGCCAAACGCCATATTCCGCATTTCACATATGTCGAAGAGATTGACGTTACAGAGCTTGAAGCGTTTCGCGCGCGGGCCAATTTAAAATCCGCAGAGACCGCGCCCAAGCTCACTGTCCTTCCTTTACTCATCAAAGCGCTCGCGCAAACGCTGCTGGATTGGCCGCAATTTAATGCCCGTTATGATGACGCGGCCGGATATGTGAGCCGCTTTGATAAATTAAATCTCGGCATTGCCACCCAGACCGATTTAGGGCTGATCGTTCCTGTTATCAAAGATGCGGGCAGCCTGTCTGTATGGGCGATGGCCACAGAGATTGCGCGCCTTGCCGAAGCGTCGCGCACAAATACACTCTCTAAATCTGATCTTGAAGGCGCGACGACGACCCTTACCTCGCTTGGCCCGCTGGGCGGGATTGTGACGACCCCGGTTATTAACCGCCCCGAAGTCGCAATCTTTGGCCCCAATAAAATCCGTCCGATATTCGTGCCGGATGAGCATGGGCAACCTGTGCTTCGCAAGAAAATGAACTTCTCGATCTCCTGTGATCACCGGGTCATTGATGGCTATGACGCCGCGAAAATGATGAGCGAGCTCCGCGCTCGCCTCGAAGATCCTGCGGCGATGTTCCTTGAATAGATGATTAGACTCGAAGTCCAAGACGCCCCAATTTGATTTTCATGGCTTTCCC
>CALKXN010000223.1 GCA_938003555.1 uncultured Robiginitomaculum sp.
GGTATACACCGATGCCCCGCGTGTGGTGCTTTTGCCCGCACTGTCCGCGTGGAGTGATATAAAGAGATCCGCTTTGGCACGCCGCGCGCGGCGCACACGCTCGTCAAGCTCAACAAAAATATCATTGTCTCGCGTTAAAGCAACGGAGTAACGCCCTGTTTTTTCGAGTTGTTTTTTCAACTCCTTGGCCGCGCGTAATGTTACGGATTTTTCTTTTGTCCCGCCCTTGCCCAGCGCCCCCGGGTCGTAACCGCCGTGACCGGGATCAATCACAATGACTTTCTTGCGGATGATGACCGCTTTGCGCGTTATTGGCTTTAGCCTCGGAAAGGGCACGCCCATCGGAGAAATTCGCGGGGCGTCAGAGGCAATTTCAGCGCGCTTTGCGCCTATGGGTAAGCGAAGCGTCACGATCGTATGCGTGCCGCTATGTGTGTAGCCCGAAAGCTGCGCAAATTCTGCCATGTCAATCACAACACGGGCGCCCTCACCTCTGGGCGCGTAACGCACGCCTTTGGCCGCGCCTTTTGGCTGAAGCTCAGCGCTTTGAACGCCATTCGCGACAGCATCGGGCAGATCGATCACAACACGCGGCGCGCCGCCATCCAACGTAAAGACTCGCGGCTCTGCAACCACGCCGTCATATTTGATTGTAATATGCGTCTGCTCACCTGCATCGGTTAGCGTAATATGGGTCAGCCCGCCCGCAAATGCAGGCAGCGCTAAGCCAAAAGCTAAGCATAAGACACAAAACTGCACAAAGATTCGAAACATAGCCCCCTTTGACCATGGCTTTCTAAACGAGTGGTTACCAAGGCCTTAATATACGCAGCAGCCCATTCATAAAAACACTATAGCGGTTGAATTGACTTGCAATTTTACCGCGCCATGCCATTTAGAGGGAGTCGCAAAAGCGCTGGGGGGCACATATGCTCCTATTGCCTTGACGACATACCGCGCGGCATGTGCCGGCGCGAATACAGAGAGTTCCTATGCACGCCACGGCATCGTTTAACAGTTTAAAGCCGGGATACTGTCCCAGCGGCGAAGCTGCGCGTGCGGCAACATTTAATTATCACACAGATATATCGTCAACGCTTCTGATAAGTGGTGAAGGCGCGCTTCGGCGCAGCCCCGCTCATCGGCGATTGGCGATCGGAGTTTTACATGTCAAAGAAAATGTTAATCGACGCCTCCCACCCGGAAGAAACCCGGGTTGTCGTCGTCAATCACAACAGAGTCGAAGAACTTGATTTTGAAAGTGCCACAAAGCGTCAGCTTCGTGGCAATGTCTATCTTGCCAAAGTCACGCGCGTAGAGCCGTCACTACAGGCTGCATTTGTCGATTTTGGCGGAAACCGTCACGGCTTCCTCGCCTTTAGCGAAATCCATCCCGACTATTATCAAATTCCGCATGCGGACAAAATGAAGCTTCTCGAAGCTGAAGAAGCCGATAGCCGCGAGGATGATGAAGACGAGGAAGACGAAAAGCCTAAGCCTAAGGCGAAGTCCAAAGGCCGCTCGCGCCGCAAACCGGCTGCGGCCAAAAAAGGTGCTAAAGTTACAAAGCCCGCCGACGACGAAGATGAGGGCGAAGATCCGCTACGCAAAGCCGCGTCAAGCTACGCTGTCGCGTCGCGCCTTGCGCTCTCTAATCCAGACGATGAAATTGATCCAACAGCGCAAGCTTCTGAAGATTTCACAGTCGCGAAAAACCTCAAAACATCCGAATTTGACCCTTCACTCGTACCTGACGATCCTGAAGAGGACGATGAAGATGATGACGAAATCGATTCTGAACTTGCCGAAGACGCTGCAGATGAAGACGACGAAGAAGTTGCTGCTGAACAAGCTAATATGGATAAGAAACGCCGCCGCCAGCAATCGCGCCGCCGTTACAAAATTCAAGAGGTCGTAAAACGTGGCCAAGTCCTGCTTGTGCAGGCCGTAAAAGAAGAGCGTGGCAATAAAGGCGCGGCTCTCACGACTTATCTCTCCCTTGCTGGGCGCTATTGCGTTCTTATGCCAAATACCCCGCGCGGCGGCGGCATTTCGCGCAAAATCGCAAATGGGTCAGATCGCAAACGCCTCAAAAGCATCATGTCCGGTCTCGAAGTCCCTAAAGGTATGGGCGTGATCGTTCGCACCGCTGGCGCGAAGCGCACGCAAACCGATATTGAGCGCGATTTTGATTACCTGGCACGTCTCTGGGAAACGATCCGCACCAAGACTTTAGAGTCCTCTGCGCCGAGCCTGATCCACCAAGAAGGTGATCTGGTCAAACGCTCCTTGCGCGATATGTTTAGTAAAGACACTGAGCAAGTTTTAGTTTCTGGGCGCGAAGCCTATGAACAAGCGCGTGATTTCATTGAAATGTTAATGCCGGCCCAAGCCGAGAACGTCGTTGAATATGTCGACGACATCCCCCTCTTCCTGCGTTATCAAGTAGAGCAGCAAATCGAGGCCAGCCTTGACCCTGTCGCGCAGCTTAAATCTGGCGGCTATCTTGTCATTCACCCCACTGAGGCACTTGTCTCTGTTGATGTGAACTCCGGCCGCTCGACCAAAGAACGCAATGTTGAGCGCACAGCGCTAAAGACAAATCTTGAGGCCGCCGAAGAAGTCGCCCGCCAAATGCGCCTGCGTGACCTGGCCGGTCTGGTCGTGATTGACTTCATCGACATGGACGAGAACCGCAATAACCGCGCGGTCGAAAAGAGAATGAAAGAGGCGCTATCTCAAGACCGTGCCCGCGTTCAAATGGGACGTATCTCTCAATTTGGCCTGATGGAAATTTCCCGTCAACGTCGCCGCCGCAGCCTTCTTGAAGGCAGCTCGGCCAGTTGTGAACATTGCGGCGGCGTTGGCCGTAAACGCAGCGTTGAGAGCAGCGTCTTGAAAGCTATTCGCGCTGTCGAAGAAGAAGGCGCACGCAAGCGTGCCAAACGCATTCGCCTCAAAGTGTCGCCAAATGTGGCGCTCTATCTGTTCAATGAAAAGCGCGACCTTCTCTCTAGCGTCGATGAGCGCTTTGGGATGTTCACAGAACTCGTCAGTGATGACAGCCTTCATCGTCCTGAATTTGAAATTGAGCGCGTTGAACTTAACGAAGATGGCGGCGCAGACCCGATTGATGCTTTTGAAAAAGAAGCCAAGAAGAACCAAAGCCGCAACAATAATGCGCGCCGCAACACTAACAATGCGCAAAAGTCTGACGATGATAGCTCTACCGAAGAAAAAGGTCGAAATCGTCGAAATCGCCGCAAAGGAAAATCAAACAAGTCAGAAGACAAAAAATCATCTGATACGGCGCAAGATCAAAATACGCCTAAAACCGAAGGCGCATCTGAGGACGATCAGAATAATCCGCGCAAGCGTCGCCGCAGAGGCCGCCGCGGTGGCCGTGGTAAGCGTCGCCCCGAGGATGAAAACAATGCCGAATCCGGTGCGGAGGCAAAAGCTGAGAACAGCAAGCCTGTAGAAGGACTTGAAGTTATCACGCCTGAACAGGATGCGCAGGGCGCCAAGCCAAAGCGCAAACGCACGCGCCGCAAAGCGCCGAATAAAGACGGCGATAAGGTAACGGAAAAAGCGGCCCCTTCAAAAGAAGCGGCTAAGCCCGAAGCTAAAACGGATGATAAGCCGAAACGCAAACGCGTTCGCCGCTCCGCGCCGAGGAAAGACGGCGACGCCGCTGCGAAAACTGAGGCGAAGCCAAAGGCCGAGGCTAAAGCGCAGACAGCGCCAGCCGCTAAATCGGACAAGCCGAAGCGCACCCGAACGCGCCGAGCCGCTCCGTCAAAGAGCGAAGATAAAAAACCTGCAGCCAAGGCCTATTCCGAGAAGCCCGAAGCCCCTCAGGCCGAAGCCAAAACATCAGATAAGCCAAAGCGCGTTCGCGTGCGCAGGAAGGCGCCGGGAAAGATTGAAGGCGCGGATGACGCGCCAGAAGCCCAAGCTGCTGCTAAGAAGCCGAAGAAGAAAAAAGGCCTGCTAAGCAAATTATTCAAGAGCTAGTCTTGCGAAACGCATAGAATATGAAGCCCCGCCTTAGAGCGGGGTTTTTTATTTCCAAATCTCTATTCGTTCTCGCTTGACCTACCCGCTTTAATGGCGTCAATTCCAAGGAAATATAAAGGGGACGACATGGCGGGACAAACTCCAAGCAAGAGCTATCGTACTTTGGTATTGTTATTGCTCACTTTAATATATGCTTTCAATTTTATTGATCGCCAAATTATTGGCATTCTATCGCCTTTCATTCAAAAAGATCTAAGCTTATCTAATTCAGAAATGGGCCTACTTAAGGGCTTCTTATTTGCACTCTTTTACACAGTTGTTGGCATCCCTATCGCGTGGCTCGCAGACCGTTATAACCGAGTTAATATCGTCACAATTTCTCTCGCTGTATGGAGTGGTTTCACAGCGCTGACAGGAATGGCAAATAGTTTTTTAACGATCGGCCTTGCGCGCATGGGCGTAGGTATTGGCGAAGCGGGTGGCTCCCCACCCTCTCACTCTATAATTTCTGATATGTACTCAAAAGATGAGCGTTCAGGCGCGCTGGCCATATACGCCCTCGGCATACCGCTTGGCTTAGGGTTTGCGTATTTTATAGCCGGCTATGCAGATCTCACAAACCCGAAGAGCACATTCGATTGGCAGACATTGCTTATCGTGTTGGGCCTAGCGGGAATTGTTCTTGCGATCGTCACGCGTTTTGTTGTGCGCGAACCTGTCCGCGGCGCGCAAGAAAAGGCCAAAAAAGATGCGATTGAGATTCCATTTAAAACAGCACTAAAAACACTTCTCTTGATCCCCTCTTGGTGGACAATGTGCTTGGGGATCGCACTCGCATCATTCGTCGGTTACGCTGTTTCAGCCTGGCAAATTGATTACTTGCTACCTTTCGATGGCGCGCAAGGGGAAGCCGCATTTGGCTTTCAAAAAATGATGTATATTCTCGCCTTGGTAAATATGATTTTTTATGGCGGCGGCACATTTTTTGGCGGCGCACTTGCACAGAAACTCGCCGGAAAAAGCGTATCCTATTACGCCATTGTACCTGCTGTTTC
>CALKXN010000224.1 GCA_938003555.1 uncultured Robiginitomaculum sp.
TCCGCGCTGCGCACAATGATGGAACAAAATGAACGTAAACCTTTAGCTTGGAGATGCGTTTGCGCGGCCCCGACGCAGAGGATCATGGGCGCGGCGATGCGGCTCTCGCTTTGGTTTTGATCAGAGAGAACAACATATTCCGCGCCGCCTTCAACAGCGGCCTCGCACTCTGATTTTATCCGTTCCAGCGCGCCCCGCAGGCTATCACCGGCAACGGCATCAGCGGCAGGAACATCAAATGTGCAGTCAATAACTGCAACAGACTTTCCCATCATTTTAGCAAAACGCTCATACATCCCATTGGTCAAAACAGGACTTTCAAGAACAAACATTTTGTCTGTTTGCGCTTTACTTTCGGCAAGGATATTTCCCAAATTCCGGAATCGGGTTTTCAGCCCCATCACGCGAGTTTCACGCAATGGATCAATGGGCGGGTTGGTCACTTGGCTAAAGTTTTGACGGAAGAAATGCGATAGCGGGCGGTATTGTTCGGAGAGAACCGCCAGCGGTGTATCATCCCCCATAGAACCGATGGCTTCTTTGGCATTTTCTGCCATGGGCGAGAGGATCAATTCCATATCTTCCATGGTTTGACCACAGGCGAGTTGGCGGCGCATTAAGTCTTCGGATGAGAAGAGCTGCGCAGGTTCTGAGCCCACCAATTCTTTATCTAAATCAACGGATGATTTTAGCCATTTTTTATAGGGGCGCGACGCGGCCAATTTATCCATGATTTCCGTGCTGTCATAGAATTTAGCATTATCCAGATCGAGCGCAATCATGCGACCAGGTTTCAACGCGCCTTTGTCAATAATATCGGCTTCATCCAGCGGGCACATACCCGTCTCTGACCCTACCGCCAGCAGGCCGTCATCTGTGATTGCGTAGCGCAAAGGACGCAGGCCATTGCGATCCAAACCCGCCATGCACCAATGACCATCATAAGCCACCAACGCCGCAGGGCCATCCCATGGCTCCATGACCGCGTTGCAATATTCATACAGGCTGCGCCAATCATCAGGCATCAAATCGCCGCGTTTAGAATAGGCTTCGGGCACCAGCATTGTTTTCGCCATCGGCGCATTGCGGCCCGCGCGCACGAGAAGCTCATAGACTTGATCGAGCGCCGCGCTGTCGCTGCCGCCCGCTTGGATGATCGGTTTAACCTCGTCGGCCTGATCGCCAAAGGCCCTGCTGGCCATACGAATTTCGTGGCCCTTCATGTGGTTGACATTCGCCTTAAGCGTATTGATTTCGCCATTATGGGCGATCATGCGGAAAGGCTGCGCCAGTGCCCATTGCGGGAATGTATTGGTGCTGTAGCGCTGATGGTAAAGCGCTACGCGTGAGACAAAGCGCTCATCTTTGAGATCAGGGAAGAAATTATCAATATCTTCGGCAAGGAACATGCCTTTATAGATGATCGTCTGCACGGACAGAGAACAGATATAAAAACTTGGAATGGCCTGCGCGACGACGGCCTTTTCAATGCGGCGGCGCACAATATATAATTCACGCTCCAGCGTATCGCCCTTGCGCCCCTTCGGGTCACGGAACATGACCTGCTCAATGGCGGGGCGGGTATCTTTGGCTTTGTCGCCAATCACATCCAGATTGATCGGAACCTGACGCCAGCCATAAATATAAAACCCTTCGCGTAGAAGCTCGGCTTCGACGATAGTCCGCGAGCGCTCTTGGGCCGCAAAATCTGTGCGCGGCATAAAGATCATGCCCACCGCGATTTTAGCATTGGGCGGTTTATGACCCGTGCGCTCGACTTGGGCTTTGAAAAACTCTTGCGGAATATCAAGGCGGATGCCGGCTCCGTCCCCAGTTTTCCCATCGGCGTCAACCGCGCCGCGATGCCAAATATTTTTGAGCGCTTCAATTGCCTTTACAACCACGTCGCGTCGCGGTTCTCCGGCCATACTCGCCACCATGCCAACCCCGCAAGCATCGTGCTCCATAGACGGATCATAAGCATGCGCCGCCATAAGCGCGTCGCGTGATGTTTCATATTTTGTGAGCCAATTAGACATGGGAACTCTCTTTATATTTCAATTTTTCTGCCAATGTTTGACTGGAGCGCATTACACTCCATAATTCATCCGTGAAATTTGTGTTGTCATCGTAACTAAGCGTCACTTTATACCCCCCAACATCGAACCCACGAGGCAGATCAACATCAAGAATTTCAAATGGACTTGGGCCAGGTAGATTAAACGTTGCTGTTTCATCAAATTCAGTTTCTGGAGCAGCCCGCTGTCTCGACTTATAGAATTTGGGAGTAAATCGAGATTCATACTCAGAATCAAAAAACACACAAATTTCACTTGAAAACATATTGGGCCAAGAAATTAATGCGGCAATGGATGATTGCGGAGGCTCAACCTGTTCGCTTTCGATTATTGAAAAACACTTCATTAGTGCGATCAAACCATCCCGGCGATAATCTACACTGCCGCTTCGGTCATCTATAAGGTGACCGGCACATCCAATTTTAAAATTCCAAAATTTATGTTCCGCATTTTTATGCGCAGCGAGAGCTTTAGCGTAACTTCCGCGCTCGCGCTCCGGCCATTTTTGCAGCGTTTCCAATTCACGAGCGGTTCTACGCCTTCTGAAAAATCCTTCGGACATGGTTAGCCTTCATCTCCGTCTACGCTTTGGCGCGCCATAAATTCGGCGATGACTTGCTCGCCTGTTTTGTGGGGGACATCCGTCGGGAGGACTTCATAGCCGCCCGCTTCGTCTGTAAATATCCGGCTGCTGATCTGGCCAGGGGCACTATCGAACAGCCCCAAGCTAACGCTGGCCTGCTCCGGCATCGCCTTCATCCGCCAGCTCAGCGTTGCGCCGCACTCGGCGCAAAAACCGCGCTCGGCATAATCCGAAGAGCTAAACCATTTCAGGCTTTTCCCAGAGAACGTGACGCCGCCCTCAAAATGGGCCGCGTAAAACGCCCCGCCCGCATTTTGACGGCGACACATCGCGCAGTGACACGCATCGGCGTCCGTCATCGCGCCTTTAGCGATAACAGAAACGCCGCCGCACAGACATTGTCCTTTAAGCTCGCTCATACCTTACTCCGCTGCTTCGAGTTGGGATGCGCGTTCCAGCTCTGTCAGATAGCCATGCATATGCTCTGCCGCGTCGCGGCCTTCGCGAATGGCCCAGACGACGAGTGACGCGCCGCGCACAATATCACCCGCCGCGTAAACGCCCGGCAGATTTGTTTCGAATGTTAGCGGATTAACGCGCACAGTTCCCCAGCGCGTTGTCGTAAGCTGCTCGGTCAGAACTTTCATGTCTTCGGGTAGAAAGCCCAAAGCCTTGATGACCAGATCGGCAGGCACATCAAATTCCGCGCCCTCAATAGCCTCAGGGGATTGGCGACCGGATTTATCCTTCGCGCCAAGACGCATGCGATCCGCGCGTACGGATGAGGCCGTGCCATTATCATCGTGAACAGACTTCGGAGAGGCGAGCCATTCAAACACAACGCCTTCTTCGATGGCATTGGCCGTCTCGCGGCGAGAACCGGGCATATTGGCGTGGTCTCGGCGGTACAGACACGTCACGGATTTCGCGCCTTGGCGCACGGCCGTGCGCACGCAGTCCATCGCCGTATCGCCGCCGCCAATCACAACGACATTCTTATCCTCAGCCGTTTCGCCGGGAATTTTATCACCAAGACTACGTTTGTTGCTGGCAATTAAGAAATCCAGCGCAGGCGTTACGCCATCGGCCCCGCCGCCCGGAACATTAAGATCACGGGCATTATAAACGCCCGTTGCGATCAAAACGCTATCGTGTTTTTCGCGGAGTTTCTCAAAGCTAATATCGGTACCGATATTCACGCCAAGTTCAAATTTAATGCCGCCCTCTTCGAGGCGCTTTGTGCGGCGCTGCACGATCTCTTTATCGAGTTTAAAGTTCGGAATGCCATAGATCAAAAGACCGCCCGCGCGGTCATGGCGATCATAAACCGTAACCTGCCAGCCTTGCCAGCGCAGCTGCTCAGCTGCGGCGAGTCCTGCGGGGCCCGCGCCAATAACACCAACAGACAAACCACGCTCGCGGCGCGGGGTGATGGGCGCAACCCAATCATTTTCCCACGCTGTGTCTGACAGGAAGCGCTCGACGCTTCCGATTGTCACTGTGCCATGGCCAGATTGTTCAATGACGCAAGAGCCTTCGCAGAGGCGATCTTGGGGACAGATACGTCCACAGATTTCAGGCATATTATTCGTCGCCGCTGAAACGCGGTAAGCCTCTTCGGTGCGCCCTTCTGCAGTAAGCTTTAGCCAATCCGGGATATTATTCTGGAGCGGGCAATGGTTTTGACAAAACGGCACGCCGCATTGACTGCATCTGCTGGCCTGTTCTTGGGCTTTGATGCCGATATAGTCGCCGTAAATCTCCAGAAAGTCCTCACGGCGCTCTGTCGCGTCGCGTTTTTCCGGCATCTCCCGCTCGGTATCTACAAATTGTAGCATTTTATCTGCCATAGCGCCCATCCTGCATAACTGCGTGGTCAATTTGAGCGCTCTTAGCTTTAGGAAAATAGAATGGCAAGATGCGACACTTTGTCAATAATTGGTATAATTTAAGTTTATTATATTCATACTTGATTGATTTTAAACGTTATTTGTAAAATAGACAAAATCGTACAATTATTATATTTTGAAAAATATACATAATAGTGTGGAAAACTAGGTCGTGACCTCGCAATCGTAATGGTATAACAGTGCGCGACTTGACCAATTAGAATGTGACGTAAACCCAAATGACCCCCAAAGAGACAGATAATGTCAATAATGGCGCAGCGGTGCATGATCATAACTGCGCGGACCCGACTTTGCACGACCCTGCCGCAAAGGTGAGCGCTGCGCCTGTCGCCGCGCATATCGGATCATTAGGGCAACTCTCTGCGCCTGGACGCCTCGACCCTGACGAGGCAGCACGCATTACCCGCCGCATCACCAGTTACAGCGTGGCGGTCGGCGTCATCTTGTCCATTATGAAATATTTCATTTGGCAAGAGTCCCATTCCGTGGGCGTTTTGTCCTCCCTCGTGCATAGCGGACTGGACCTCGCCGCCGCTCTCGCCACATTCTTCGGCGTGCGCTACGCCGCGCGCGCGCCGGATGCCACCCATAGCTATGGCCGCGGCAAGGCCGAAGGGTTTGTGGCTGTGCTTCAAGCCTGCCTTGTTCTCTTCTCCGCCAGCCATATTGGTGAAGAAGCCATTCACCGCATCATGGAACCCCAAGCCGTTGAGCAAGGCCTCGCAACAATTGTTGTGATGGGGATCGCCATCGCAATGACCTTTTGGCTCCTTATGGCCCAAGGCCACGCCATAGCCGCAACAGGCAGCGTCGCTATTGCTGGCGACCGCGCGCATTATTTATCGGATATGGCAGCCAATATTGCCGTCGTCATTGGCGTTGCCCTCGCCGCATTCACGCCCTTCGCCCTCGCTGATGGCCTTATCGCGCTGTTAATTTCTGCATGGCTTATTTACACCGCGTTTAAAGTGGGGCGGTTGGCTTTTCGGCAGCTTATGGATTTGGAACTGCCCGATAGTGAGCGGGACTATATCCGCGATCTCGCCGCGAGTGACCCGCAAATTATACGCGTCAAAGACCTGCGCACCCGCGCCTCCGGCCCGCATGTGCACATTCAAATGCACGCTGAACTCGCATCAGATATATCTTTGGTCCAAGCACATGACATCATCAGCGCCGCCGAAGCGCGGATCCTTGTCGCCTTCCCTGCCGCAGACGTGACCATACATCCTGACCCCCAAGGTCATGACCATGGCAATGAACGGTTCCGGCGCGGGTAAAATATTTTTCTTTGCCCCCATCTGAAACTTGCAAGCCGCCACAGATTATGGTGTTCTGCATCTTAAAATTTAAAGGATCAAACATGCGCTCTATTTTTCTCGCCTTATCCATTTGCCTCACGCCAATCGCTGCAAATCTGACAAGTCCGGCATATGTGCAAGCCCAAAGCTTTAACGAAGCTGCGGGTGATCTATCTAAATTAGGCGCGTGGTCTGCGGAATATAATACCGTGATGGTCGAAATGGCGGAGCTATTTGACAATCCTGCTTTCAATACATTCCTCGAAGATATTTTAGATGAAAATGTTTCAGTCGAAGACTCTGAGGTCTCGCTTGAGGCGTGGCGCGCGGACCATAAAGAACGCATGCGCAATTTAGATAAGAGCATTGATAATTTACCGCCTATTCCGGCCATTAAGGATAAGAGCCTAGACTCAATAAGATTAGGGCTCGTTGAACAGAGAAAATCTGTGAGAACTGCGGCGCAAGACCTTGATGATATGGCCGTAAAGCTTGATGAAATTGCCACGAAAGCGCTTAGCGGCGACCCTAGCGGCTTAGATGAAATGTCGGTTGTTCTGCTTGAACGCGCAATATCATCAATCATAAATGAGAATGCTACGCTTGAAACATCTAAAAACTCTCTCCCAGATAAAACACATCCCAATTATTATTTGATGGGGTTAATGCAAGATTCGAATTTATTTACGATCGAAGAATTACGCATTCTAAAAAAATCGAATATAGGCGAAATCGGTTTCACAGCCAGACGCGGTAATACACGCACGATGGGCCGGATTTTAGACGGTGCAGATAGCCGCGTAAAATTAGCGCGTTCAAGTACGGATAAATTTATCAAGCGGCTTCGCGGTTACTCCAAAGGTCTATCCGCTGACTCTCAAGAAGGTAA